>CALMZE010000036.1 GCA_937870585.1 uncultured Sphingomonadales bacterium
GGCGCCGGGGGGGGGGGGGGGGGGGCCGCCCCCCTCCGACCCGGTTTGGGGTGTTTTTCTTTTTTTTCTTTTCCCCCGCCGTATCATCACCGTGGTCGGTGGCGTGACCTTGACCAAGGGCGGCAACCGCATTTCGGGCGGGCGTCTTGTGATTGATCTCAATTCGGGCCGCGCGGTTGTGGATGGCAGCGCCGTGGGCGGTGCCGCTGGCGTTGAAGGCCAGACCGGGGGGCGTGTGACCGGCCGGTTTACGGTGAAGCAGGGCGAATAGAAATTTCCCGTCATTCCCGCGAAAGCGGGAATCCATGATCACCGTGTTGCAGGCATTGGGAACAGCGTGTTCATGGCCCCCCGCCTTCGCGAGGGTGACGATCCGTAAAAGAGAAAATGGGGTTTCCCCGCCACCCCATGCAAAATTCTTGCCAATTCCGCGAATTTAACCATTAGTTATGAGCCGTGCGGCCATGTCTGCCGCCGGAGTTGATGAGTCCTGACCCAGATGACCGATATTGCGACCTTGCACTCCCGCGCTGCTGCGGCGTCCGCCTCTCATGGCGGGCTCGAAGTGGTGTCGATTGCCAAATCCTATGACAGCCGAGTCGTGCTTTCCGATGTGTCGCTGCACGTTGAGCGCGGTGAAGTGCTCGGCCTGCTCGGCCCCAATGGCGCGGGCAAAACGACCTGTTTCTATTCGATCATGGGGCTGGTGAAGCCCGATTCGGGCCGCATCATGCTTGATGGCGATGATATTACCGGCCTGCCCATGTATCGCCGCGCGATCCTCGGGCTGGGCTATCTGCCGCAGGAAACCTCCATCTTCAGAGGCCTGAGCGTCGAACAGAATATCAGCGCCGTGCTCGAACTGTCCGAGCCGGACAAGGAAAAGCGGGCCGAGCGGCTCGCCTTCCTGCTCGATGAATTCGGTCTTACGGGCTTGCGCAATTCCAATGCGATGGCGCTTTCTGGCGGGGAACGGCGGCGCTGCGAAATTGCGCGCGCGCTGGCCGCCAATCCGGCGATCATTCTGCTCGATGAACCCTTTGCGGGCATTGATCCTCTTTCGATTGCCGACATCCGCGATCTGGTCAAAGACCTGAAGGCGCGCGGGATCGGCGTTCTCATCACGGACCATAATGTCCGCGAAACCCTCGACATCGTGGACCGCGCCTGCATCATTTATGATGGCAAGGTGCTGTTTGCGGGGTCGCCCCAGGAATTGGTCGCAGACGAAAATGTCCGCCGCCTCTATCTGGGGGAAAGCTTCAGCCTGTAATCCGCCATGGCGCTGGGGCCGCGTCTTGACCTGAGGCAAAGCCAGCAACTGGTGATGACGCCCCAGTTGCAGCAAGCGATCAAGCTGCTGGCGCTCTCCAATGTCGAACTCGAAGCCTTCATCGCCGAAGAGATAGAGCGCAATCCGCTTCTCGAAATGGAAGGCGCGCAGGATGACGGTCCAGCGCCCGAAGCTGCCGAGCCTCTCGCGCCGCTCTCTGAAACCTCGACCGATACTGCCTTTGAAAATGGCGCATTAGCTGAGGGGCTCGATGCCAATTTCGATGCCGAGACCTTCCATCATGACAGCCCGTCAGACAGTGTCGGCGCGCTCGATGGCGCGACGGGCATGGATGGGCTTTCCGGCGTATCGGGCGAAGGCCCGGATTTTGACAGTTTCGCCGCCGAAGGCCCCGGTCTGCATGAACATCTCTTCGCGCAGGCCGATATGGAGCTCTCGGGCAGCGATCTGCTGATTGCGCGCGCGCTGATCGACCGGATAGATGACTGCGGCTATCTGAGCGAACCGCTGCTGGAGATCGCCAACCGGCTGGGCGTGCCGCTCGCGCGGGTGGAGGCGATGCTCGCAGTCGTGCAGGGTTTTGATCCGGTGGGTGTGGGCGCGCGCAGTCTGGGTGAATGTCTGGCGCTTCAGGCGCGCGAGGTGGATCGCTGCGATCCCGCGATGCAGGTGCTCTTCAACAATCTGGATCTGCTCGCCGAAGGGCGGATGGCGCAATTGAAGCGCATCTGCGGCGTGGATGATGAAGATCTGGCGGACATGATCCGCGAATTGCGCGGCTATAACCCCAAGCCTGGGCTGCAATTCGGATCGAGCCGGATCGAATCGGTCACGCCCGATGTGTTCGTGGCGCAGCGCGGCCATGGCTGGGTGATCGAACTCAACAATGCCACGCTGCCACGGCTTGTCATCAACCGCGCCTATCATGCTGAAATCGGGAGCGGAGACAAGGCAACGCGCGGCTGGATCAACGATTGCATGGCCGAAGCCAACTGGCTGACGCGCACGCTCGATCAGCGCCAGCGCACCATCATCAAGGTGACGACCGAGATTGTGAAGCAACAAGAAGGCTTCTTCCTGCACGGCGTAGAGCATCTGAAACCGCTGACGTTGCGGGCCATTGCCGAGGCGATCGAGATGCACGAATCGACCGTCAGCCGCGTGACTTCGAACAAATATCTCAGCTGCTCGCGCGGCGTGTATGAGCTCAAATACTTCTTCACATCGGGCGTGGCGTCGTCGGATGGCGGCGGCGCGGTGTCTGCCGAAGCGGTCAAGAGCCGGATCAAGGCGCTGATCGCCGCCGAAGCACCCGATGCCATATTGTCCGACGATACGCTGGTGGAGATGCTGCGCGAGGAAGGCTTCGACCTCGCCCGACGCACCGTGGCCAAATATCGTGAGGCGGTGGGGCTGGGCTCCTCGGTGCAGCGGCGGCGGCAAAAAGCGATTTCCGCGCGCGCGGCCTGAGGCAATTCTTTCCCAAAATATCGTTCGTCCTGAGCTTGTCGAAGGACTGTCCTTCATTCTTTCAGTGGAGAAGAGCAAAGACAGTCCTTCGACAAGCTCAGGACGAGCGGTGATGGGGACGCCCTCTTCTCACTCATTGAGGCTGGGCAGGCGTGAACGCCGCTCGACACGCAGAGATCACCCCGCTAACGCCCCCGTCACTCAACAGAAAAAGGAATGCCCATGCGCCCCTCAGGCCGCGCGCCCGATCAGATGCGGACGATCACCATCGAACCCAATTTCACCATCCATGCCGAAGGTTCGGTGCTGGTCAGCTTTGGAGATACCAAAGTGCTGGTGACGGCAAGCGTGGAAGAGCGCGTGCCGCCGTTCCTGCGCGGCAAGGGCGAAGGCTGGGTGACGGCGGAATATGGGATGCTCCCGCGCGCCACGCACACGCGCGGCAGCCGCGAAGCCGCCAAGGGCAAGCAATCGGGCCGTACGCAGGAAATTCAACGGCTTATCGGGCGCAGCTTGCGCGCGGTCGTCGATATGAAGGCACTGGGCGAGCGCCAGATCACCATCGATTGCGACGTGATTCAGGCCGATGGCGGCACCCGCACCGCGTCCATCTCCGGCGCATGGGTGGCGCTCCGTCTGGCGGTGGACAAGCTGATGGCGCAGGGCTTGATCGAGCATGATCCGATCGAGTGCCAAGTGGCCGCGATCTCCTGCGGCATTTATGAAGGCACGCCGGTGCTCGACCTTGACTATATCGAGGATTCGAACGCGGGTGCCGATGGCAATTTCGTGCTGCTCTCAAACGGCAACATCGCCGAAGCACAGGCGACCGCTGAAGGCGCGACCTATGACGAGGAAGGCCTGCTCCGCCTGCTGCGTCTGGCGCGCATCGGCTGCTCGCAAATCTTCGAAGCGCAGTTGAAGGCGGCTGGGCGCTAAAATGCGCAAACTCCTTCCCGGCAAGCTGGTGATTGCCAGCCACAACCAAGGCAAGGTCCGCGAAATCCGCGATCTGCTCGCTCCTTTCGGGATTGAGCCGGTCTCAGCGGGCGATCTCGGCCTGCCGGAGCCGGAGGAGACGGGCACGACCTTTGCCGAAAATGCGCTGATCAAGGCCTATTCCAGCGCGCAGGGTTCTGGCCTGCCCGCGCTCGCTGACGATAGCGGGCTGTGTGTGACGGCGCTGGGCGGTGCGCCGGGGGTCTATACTGCAGACTGGGCCGAACGGCAGCCCTATGAAGGCGCGCCGGGGCGGGACTGGTATATGGCGATGGGCAAGGTGGAGGGCAAACTCGCCGAGCTTGGCCCCGATGCGGATCGCTCTGCCGCCTTTGTATGCACGTTGGCGATTGCCTGGCCCGATGGGGAAGAGGCGGTGTTTGAGGGGCGCGTGGCCGGGGCTCTAACATGGCCGCCGCGCGGCACTTTGGGCTTCGGCTATGATCCGGTGTTTGTGCCCGAAGGCGGCACGCAGACCTTTGCCGAGATTGCGCCCGAGGCCAAGCACGCGATCAGCCACCGGGCGGATGCTTTTGCGAAGCTGGTGGCAGCGGTTTTTTGACCAGTGACGTCGCCCCCGCGCAGGCGGGGGCCGCTTTGAGATTTGGTGTTGTCACGCCCACCCGCCCCCCGCCTGCGCGGGGGCGACGTCTAAAGCGTGATGACATCAGATTGAATCAACCCGCTCATGGTGAGGAGGGGCTGAGCTTGTCGAAGACCCGTCTCGAACCACCAACGGTCCTTCGAGACACCGCTTCGACAAGCTCAGCGGTTCCTCAGGATGAGCGGGTCAACGTAAAGTCATCAGAGTTCAGGGCGTTTTCGCTCAATTCCTAGGCGGTTGCCGCCGGTAGCTCAGCGCCTCCGCCACATGGATGCGGCCCACGCGCTCACTCCCCGCCAGATCGGCTATCGTCCGCGCGACGCGCAGGATGCGGGTGTAGCCGCGCGCGGTGAGGCGCATCGCTTCGGTGGCCTGGGCGAGCAGCTTGCGGCCCGGTTCGTCGGGCGTCGCCACGCGCTCCAGCACTGCGCCATCGGCCTCTGCATTGGTGCGCACGCCATCCTCGGCAAAGCGCGCCGTCTGGAGCGCGCGGGCGGCGGCGACGCGGGCGCGGACTGTGGCGGAGTCTTCAGCAGGCGGCGGGTTGATCAGGTCCGCTGCGCTCACCGCCTGCACTTCAACATGCAGATCGATCCGGTCGAGCAAAGGCCCTGAAACGCGCGCCTGATAATCGGCGGCACAGCGCGGCGCGCGGGCGCAGGCGAGCGCGGGATCGCCCAGATGTCCGCAGCGGCAGGGGTTCATCGCCGCAATCAACTGAACCCGCGCTGGGAAGGTGACATGCGCATTGGCGCGCGCGACCGTCACCGTGCCGGTCTCCAGTGGCTGACGCAGCGAATCGAGCACGGGGCGCTGGAATTCGGGCAGTTCATCCAGAAACAGCACGCCCAAATGCGCGAGACTCACTTCTCCCGGCCGCGCCTTCAATCCGCCGCCGACCAGCGCGGGCATGGATGCGGAATGATGCGGCGCACGGAACGGGCGGCTGCGGATCAGGCGTCCGCCGGGCAATTCTCCGGCGATGGAGGCGACCATCGAGACTTCCAGCGCTTCGGCAGGCGTCAGATCGGGGAGAATGCCGGGCAGGCAGGCGGCGAGTAGGGATTTGCCCGAACCCGGCGGGCCGGACATCAGCAGATTATGCCCGCCCGCTGCCGCAATCTCGACCGCCCGGCGCGCGGTTTCCTGACCCTTGACCTGCGCCATGTCAGGCCCGGTCACAGCCTCTCCCGCTGCGCCGGGTTCGGGCGGGCGGATGAGTGCGCTGCCCTTGAAATGGTTGAGCAGCGAGAGAATGTCTGGCGCGGCGATCACCTCCACCCGCCCTGCCCAGGCCGCCTCCGGCCCCTGTGCAACCGGGCAGACGAGGCCCAACTCACGCTCCGAAGCATGGAGCGCGGCCAGCAGTACGCCGGGTGAAGCGGCAATCCGCCCGTCCAGCGCGAGTTCGCCAACGAACAGATAGGATGACAGAGTTTCCGCGTCGGTCACGCCCATCGCCCCCAACAGTGCGAGCGCGATGGGCAGATCGTAATGCGATCCTTCCTTTGGCAGATCAGCGGGCGAAAGGTTGACGGTGATGCGCTTGGGCGGCAGCGCGAGGCCCATGGCGGCAATGGCCGCGCGCACCCGCTCCGCGCTCTCCCGCACAGCCTTGTCCGGCAGGCCGACCACATTGAAGGCGGGCAGCCCCGCCGAAAGCTGGCACTGCACCTCCACCGCGCGCGCTTCAAGGCCGAGATAGGCGACCGTGGCGACGGTCGCGACCATCAGCGCGGCCCTCCGGCACTTACCGGTAAAAGCGCGTTAACGGTTTCCGAAAGGAAGTGGGCAAGGCGGTTTGCGTATAACAATTGCATGAACGCGACATTATCACGCCTTTTCGCCAAGTCGATGGACAGTTTGACCGATTCGCTCCGTCTCGCGATGCTGGCTGCGCCTCTTCTGTTTGCCGCGCCGCAGGCCCTGCGCGCTGAAG
>CALMZE010000037.1 GCA_937870585.1 uncultured Sphingomonadales bacterium
CCGCCATCGATGGCGGGCGATCCTGACCATGGCCGTCGATGTGCAGCCCAACCGGACACTGCGCCAGCTAGCCAAGCAGACCCGGACCATGCAGACTGCCTGTGGGACCGGAAGGCACTGACCTTCATCGCAGCGCTACCGCCCGATCAGCAGGCTCCAAGTCTGCTTGCCCTGCATCTGGACAATCTGATTGAGTGAACCGCCTTACTCCAGCCAATCAATCCCCAAAGAAATTCAGTTCCAGCAGCACTTCATTCGGGTCCAGCGTGAAAATCTGGCGCAGGCCAATCGCTTCGATCAGATTGATCTGATGATCCATGCCCCGCGCATTCAGCCGGGCGATCATCTCATCATAGCCCGAACAATTGAGCGCGACGTGATGGATCGATCCGGTCGGCCCCGGCGCCACTTCACGATCATAGGCGCGGATGCAATCCAGACTGTTGATGTGCAGGATCGGGCGATCGGCTTCATCATACATCCATTGCGCAGTCTGCGGCGTCAGCGGCGCAGGCGCATCACGCCGTTCCAGATTGAGCAACTCCCCATAGAATGTGCAAGTGCCATCCAGATCGCCTGTGATGATATTGACGTGATCGAGTGCGTTGACCTTCATGCGTCTTTCTCCAGTTCAAACAGCGTTTTTGGCGGCCTCGCGTGCGGCCTTATAGCCTTGGCGGCGGAAGCCTTCGATCTTCACCCGCTCTTCATAACCCGGATCCTGCGGATAATCACGGTAGAAGCCCAGCACGGTCTCAAACTCCTCTGCCAGCTCTTCCTTATGGTCGGGCATCGGGAAGATGTAGGTCTGATTCTCGCGCATACCCTGAAGAATGCGTTCGGCAATCACATCGGGCTCCATGCCAACCTGATGCATCCCGGCCAATCGCTCGACATTTTCGGTGTTCACCGGCTTTGCGCCCTCCATCAGGCTGGCAGGGCGAATATCGTCCGAAGCATAGATATAACTCTTCACCAGTCCGGGGCACACGCACGACACGCCGATATGATGCTGAGCCAAGCTGTAACGCAAACTTTCAGACAGGCCGCGCACCGCGAACTTGGTGGTATTGTATATTCCCGGCGATCCGCTCGCCAGCCAGCCCGCCATCGAAGCCGTGTTGACGATATAGCCGCCTTGGCCATGCGCGATCATGCGCGGGGCAAACGTCATGCAGCCATTGATCGGGCCATGGAGGTTGACGCCCATCAACCAGTCCCAATCCGCGTAGGAGGACTCCTCGATGGTCTGGAACAGGTTTACGCCCGCATTGTTGAACAGGAGCGTGACGGGGCCAAACTTGGCCTCCACCGCGTCTGCTGCGGCCGCCATGCCTTCGCGCGAAGACACGTCCACCTGAATGCCCATCACTTCATTATTGTCGAGTGTGGCGAGCGCTTTGTCGATTGCGTCCTGCCTGATGTCCGCCATCGCGACCTTGCAGCCTTCAGCCAGAAGCGCGCGGACAAGACCGATGCCAACGCCATTGGCACCACCGGTAACAAACGCTGTGCGCCCTGCGAAATTGATCATGGTTTTTCTCCCGTTACATCCTCCCCGGAACGGGGAGGGGGACCGCCGCAGGCGGTGGAGGGGCCGGTTTCACATAAAGCACCAAACTCCACCCGACCCCTCCGTCAGGCTTCGCCTGCCACCTCCCCGTTCCGGGGAGGAGCTAATTTTTCAACTTCCCCTGCCGCGCGCTTTCCGCCGCCCAGATGGGCGAGTTGAAAAGCATGGCGAAGGTTTGCTTATATTCTTCATTCTGCGGCCGCTTGACTGGCACGGAAGACACCATGGCATTAGCACGATCGCTCACGCCGGGCAGGAACTCTGCGTGGGTCAGAATATAGAGCTCGTCGTTCAAAATGCCTTCAAGCACGCGTTCGCCCACCTCTTCCTTGGTCATGTAGAGATGGAAGAAATTGCCGCCTTCGGTGCGGCGCTTGTCGGCCTCCGCATAGCCTGATTCGGCGAGTTCGGCAGGCCGCGTCTCACCAGCCTTGGCGATGTTGGATTGCACTGCGCCGGGGCAGAAGGCGGAGCAGATCACGCCGCGCCCTTCCAGTTCGGGGCGCATCGTTTCCATCATCGTCAGCACGGCAGCCTTGGCAGTGGAATAAATCGTCGTGCCGCCGACCGGCACCATGCCCGACATGGAAGAGGTGTTGACGATGTGCCCGCCTTCGCCATGCGAAAGGATACGCGGCAGCATCGTCGTGACGCCATTGATGACGCCGCCCAGATTGACGCCCATCACCCAGTCCCAATCAGAATAGCTTGCCATCTCGGTCGGGCCGACAACGGCGACACCGGCATTGTTGACGAGCAGATGGATCTTTCCAAACTTCGCTTCAGTCGCATCCGCAGCAGCGGCAAAGTCGGCCCGGTTGGTCACATCCAGCTTCACAGCCAGCACGCGGTCTCCGCCGTTCAGTTCCGCCGCGCCTTCAGCCAGATGATCATCACGAATGTCGGCAATCACCACATTCATGCCTGCGCCGAGCAGCGCCTTGGCAATGCCCAGCCCGATCCCGCTCGCGCCGCCTGTGACAAAGGCCGTTTTGCCTTCAAGATTTTGCATGTTTCTCCCTCTCCTGTCACAAAGCACTGGACAAGCGCCTGCAAACCAGATTGTATCTAACACATACAATTTGCCGTTTGTAAAGCGGCGCGGGGAGAGGGAGTGAGAATATGGCCGGACCAGCAGTTGCACCGGGCGGCAGTGCCGATGCCGAAGCGATCCGCACCAAGGTCTGGCCTTCCACCGGCGCCGCCTATTGGGCGCTCGCTGTCATCATTCTCGCGACCTTCATGTCCTTCCTCGATCAGGTCGTGTTCGGGATGCTGGCCGAAAACATCAAGCGCGATTTCCAGCTGACCGATTCGCAACTCGGCTTCCTTGCCGGACCCGCTACCATCATCTGCTATTTCTTTGTCGGCATTCCACTGGGGCGACTGGCAGACATTTATCCGCGCAAGCTGGTGCTGTCGGTCAGCGCGGGCTTTGTCGGAATGCTGATCGCCCTGTCCGGCATGGCGCAGAACTTTTCGCAGTTCGTCGGAAGTCGCGTGTTTCTGGCGGCGGGCGGATCGGCGCACGCGCCGTCATCCTACTCGCTCCTGACCGATGCCTTCCCCCCGCGCGTTCTGACTCGGGCGTTCGCGCTGCTGCAACTTGGGTTTATCGGCGGCACAACGCTGGGGCCGATCATCGGCGGACGTCTGGTGACCGCCTCGAACAGCTGGGTGGCTCAACCCTTTTTCGGGCTGGAGATTTTCAATTGGCAATGGGCGCTGCTCTATCTGGCGATTCCGTCCTTGGTAGCGTCTCTCTTGTTCCTCACCGTGAAGGAACCGCAGCGCCTCGCCCCACGCAGCGAAGGCGTGCACGCGCCGCACGATGCCAGCCTTGGCCGCAAGATCATTACCTTCATGGGCTTTGACGCCGCGAAAGCCATCCATGCAGGTGGCAAAGTCTATTACCCGCTGTTCGGCGCACTGGCGCTGAGTGCCATCGAAGCGTTCGGCATCATGTTCTGGCGCACGCCCTATCTGATGCGCGAATTTGGCTGGAGCCCGGCTCAGATTGGCGACCTGATCGGCAGTGTCGCGCTGATCGCCTCCATCTCCGGCATGATCGTCGGCGGCATCTTCGTTGAGTGGCTCGCAAAGCGTTACAAGGATGCCAATATCCGCGCCGCTTTCATCTGCTTTTGCGGATCAACCATCATCATCCTGTCCGCCCTGCTCATCCCCGATCCCTTCTGGTCGAGCATCGCGTTCGGCTGTGCGGCCTTCTTCGCCATTGCCGGTGCCGTGCCGCAAAATGCCGCGATCCAACGTGTCGCCCCCAATGACATGCGCGGTCAGGTGACGGCCTTTTATCTGTTCATGTTCACCTTCTTCGGCGCGATGGGCAGCTGGTTCATCGGCGTGATCTCTGACCATGTCACGGGAAATCTGGGGCAAGCCATCCTTGCCACCGCCTTCATCCTGATGCCGACCGCAGCCTTTCTGATGTATCGCGCCATCAAGCCCTACCGCGAGGAAGTCGAACGCCTCGAAGCCCTCGAAACACTTTGACACATAAGGAAACACCCATGTCTGAAGACCGGATTGCCGCGCTGGAAGCGGCCTTGGCTGCCCTCACCAAGCGCGTCACCATTTGCGAGGACGAGCAAGCGGTGCGCAAACTGCACCATCTCTATGGCTTCCTGATCGACAAATGCCTGTACCGCGAAGTCGTGG
>CALMZE010000038.1 GCA_937870585.1 uncultured Sphingomonadales bacterium
CCGGCTGAATCTGCATCGTGTCCCGCAAAATCGTGTCCGATGCTTGGCTGGGAACCCGTGTGACATTATCCGCGTCGGAGACTTCCGAGGCGGCGATCGAGGCGGCATCGTTGAGCGAGCTGAACAACAGCGCGGCCCCGAAGCGTTCCCAAAAGAAGTTCTTCACGCCGCCTGCCATACCTGAACGGCCAAGCGCATCGCTGGCGGGCGAACCTACGTCGATCGCCACGCCGCGGGGCGTGACCGCGCGGTTCCATACCGCAAAGAGACGATATTTGCCGCGCTGGACGCCGGTTTGATATTCGCCCAAGACGCGCGTTCCCTTTTCCAGCAGGACGACGCGGCCGTTGTCCGAATAAATGTCGCGGGGAATGATGCAGCTGACATATCCGGGCTGACTGGAATCCATTGCGGTTTGCAGCACGCACGGAATGAACGACCCCGCAAGGATCAGCATATCGCGGTTGCCAATGTCGCGGCCTGACACCCGATCGATTTGCGAGGTCTGGCGCATGTTTTCGAGATTGGTCCGGCGCGATCCACCTTGCCCATCCCCATCGGCCGACGCACCAATTAACTGCGCGCCCTGTCCTCCTGCGCCGCCGCCCATGGGCAGGCCGGTGGCAGCTGCCACCGCTCCACCGACCCCGCCGCCGTTTTCGCCGCCATAGGCCATGATCCCGGCGCGGCGTTGGGCCTCAGCGATGACTTGTCCCTCAGACTTTTGGGGGCGGCCATTCGCGCCGCCCGTGCGGGGCGCTTGGCTTCCATCAAGCGCCGGCACTTCCGTCATGGGCACCGGGGCGTTCGGATCATTCGGCGCATCGGCAAGCGTTGGGGCTATGATTGACTTCGGATCGTAGTTGGCGAGTTGCCTTTCATCCGGCTTTTCCGCTTTCTCGGCCTTTTCGGTTGGATCGCTCCGCATCGCGTCGATGGTGCTAAAACCGAGCACGATCGCGCCGCAGGCAACCGCAGCGAGAACGACCGCCTTTTTGGGGTCGATCGACCTGTTCGGCAGGGCGGCAATCTTCGCCTGGCGCTCGCTTTGCCGCTCAATGTCTTCCGGATCGGGCACCGGCTCCGACGCAAGGGGCCGGTTCTCGACCGTCTCGCCCTGCGAAATGATGTTGTCGCCATGCGGCGCATTGTCATGATCGTTCGCAGCCATCTTACTCAACCCCTGTGGTTCGCTCGACCAGCCCCGAGGCCGTGTCAGTTTTGGGATCGCGCCCGTAATAGTCAGTCTTCTGATTGTGGATGCAGAGCACTTCGAGGCCCCGGCGCAGTCGGATTGTCCCGTAAACCCCGTGCAGCACCACATATTCATCGCGCACATCGAAGGAGGCGATGGCTTCCGATCCATCAGGATTGACGATGAAGAACGCCGGCAACTCACGCTGGTTGGGAAAGCGCATTACCGTGAACTGTCCGTTGTCAGACACTTCGGAGGGCTGGATGGCGGTCGATCCTTGCATGATGTAGTAGGCGTTGCGCGTGCCTTCCAGCACGCCAATATCGAGCGCGGACTTCACCGCGCCGCGTTCCAAGGCTTTCAGCTGGGCCAGCTGGGCCATTGCGGCTTGCGCCTGCGCTTCGGCCGCTTCCTGTTCAGGATAGCGGAAAACGACCGTATAGAAGCCGCTGCCCCGCTGCGTTGGCGACAGAGCGAACCGATAGCTGCGCGGGCCATAGCGCGAACGTGTAATGACTGTCAGGTTCGTGCGACCCGCTCGCTCGCGTGGTTTGATGAAGAGCGAATTGGCAGCCGGTGCGACTTCCCAGGACACGGTATCCCCCAGCGCCACATGCTCGACCACTTCATCCTTGGCGAAGACGATTTCCGTGGCGATGCGGAACACGCCCGGAATCTCATAGACTTGCCGATCATTGTAGTTCGCTTCACGAACCCGGTGATCGAGCACAGTCGCATGGGGCGTTTCTTCGGCCATCGCCGGCGACGCAGCCAGCGCGATCGCGAGCGCAAACGGGGCGCTCCACTTCAACACGGTCATTGGGGCACCTCCACGTCAGCGCGATAGCTCTCGACCTGATAGCCAAGCGGATTCTTGAAGCGGTCCACTTCCTTGCTCGGCGTGCCATCGACCTTGTATTTGATGGTCGCGACGGCATCGGTTTTGGTCGAGTTCGAGCCGGTCACAGATTCCTTGGTAAAATAGACCTGCGCGACGTTGCCGCCCAGGAACGACACCCGCTTGATCTCGACAAAAACATCAGTGCGGTTCGCAAGGATGTTTTGCGGGCTTTGGGGATTGTCGGTCTTGTAGAAGCGTGACCACCGATCCTGTTCGGGCCGCGCCGACATGACCATGACCGCATCGAAATATTCTTCGCGAGCGGCCGCTATCCAGCCTTCGCGATAGCGGACATAGGTAGCGAGGAAATACTTACGGACCGCCTCGTCATAGGTGATCGTCGCGTCACCGTGGAGCTTGGCGGCGATCGACGCCTCGCCCGTGTTACGGTCCACCGTGATAACATATGGCTCGACCGTTTTCAGAGGCGTCAGGGCTGCAACGGCCACAACGCCAGCAGTCGCCAGCGCGCCAGCAACGCCAGCGACGGCCCACGCCAGCTTTTTGGAGCGCTCGGCCGCCGCAAGCTTGTCACGTTCCCAGCTTGCAGCCTCTTCAAAATAGGCTTTCAGCTCGTCCTTTGGAATACCAACTGCCATCGTAACACCTCAGCAATTCGAGTAGATCGGGCCGCGCAGCGAGGCGCTTAGACGCGGCACTTCGACCGCCCGCGATGCGTCCGACTGTTCATTGCCCGGAGTGGATGGGTCTGCCGGGGCCGCGTCCGGCGTTGCCGGTGCACCCTGATTGAACACGTCCACATATGCCGGCGCGGTTCGCTGTGCGGCCTGATCCGGGATTGAGGGGAGGGTAAGCCCATGCGGATTGGCAGGCCGCATCGGCCCCTCACATTTGGCTGGCTTTTTTACGGGCTGACCTGCGCAGGCCGCCAGCGCCAGGCAGATTCCGAGTCCAAGCAACTTGCGCATATTCGTTCCCTCAAGCTCTGGTGATTGTGTTTCGGTTGCGCCAACGGCGAACCGCCGACGAGAAGCCCCGTCCCATGCTGGCTCCCATGGCGCGGGCATCGCTGGCCGCGTGGCCTGCGCCCGTTGCCATCGCGCCGCCACCCTTCGTCACCGCGTTGCCGAACTGCGTCACCATTGCAGCCGCGCCGCCACCCAGCGAGGCAGCAATTCCGGGGATTTGGATGAAGAAAAAGCAGGCGAGAATGTAGAACGCGATGATCCGGATACAGGTGCTCCAGATGTTGTCAAAATCGCCATCGAATGTTGCTGTTGCGGATTCAGCGACATTGGCCACAACCAGCACAAGAAGCATCGCAAATAGCGACAACATCAGAAAATTGAGGACGCTGCCGAGCCACGAGAAGAAATAGCTTCTGGTGGAATCGAACAGCAGCGCTGCTACGAAGATCGGCCCGACCACCGCCAGACATGCAAGCGCAAAGAGCGCGTAGAGCACGATTACGAAGCCAACGGCCAGGGCGAACAGGGCCGCGATCGCTGTCAAAAGAATGATGATAGTGGCACCGATACACAGCATAATTGCGGCGGCAGCGCCGGGAATATCAGTCAGTGAGGCGAGTTCCTCTGCGTATTTCTCGGTCGCATCCTGCATCGCGAGCAGTGCATCATCGACCCGCGCCCACATCCCATCGAAAGACCCGCCAACGCCTTCCGGTGAGCCGCCTACGATCGAGGCAAACTCATGCGGTAGGCCGGTCACGATCATTTGTGCGAGCGATGCTCCATAGAGGTTTGTCACAGCATAATAGAGCGCGGCCAGCATCAGCGAGCGATAGACATATTCGCGGAAGGGGTATTGCACCGCCCCGCGCATGATCGCGTAGCCTAGCAAGATTATGTAAATGATCATGCCAGTGCGGAGCGGTCCAGCGATCCACCCAACAAACCCAGCATAGTTGGATACAACTACCGAATTGAGTTCGTTGGTGAAGCCCTGATAGGCATTCGTAAAGAGATCGTATTCCACCAGCCCGCTCCGATTAGGTGTAATTCAAGCTGTTTTTTCAGCCTTACATTCCAGCTGCCGCGCGCGCTCGCGCACGCTGCTCATCGCGTTTGCGCGACCTTTCAATGGAGGCGATTTTGTTCTTGATGCCTCCGCAATTGCGCGCCACTGGCATGGGGAGGTCCGACTGTTTGAGTTCGCTGTTCACGATCTTGTCGCACTCAGCGACGATCACCGGAATCTGATCCTCATGAGTTTTGAGCCAATCAACATCATGATAGGTCATCAGAATCTCGGGAAATGTGGGCGCGCGTTCGCAGCCGGCGAGAAAGCCGGCTGCGCTGATCGCAAGAAGGACCATCTTCTTCATGTCAGATTCCAGCTGCCGCGCGCGCTCGCGCACGCTGCTCATCGCGTTTGCGCGACCTGTCCGCAAAAGCTTCGGCCGTGTGCGCCGCGGCCTCTGCTCTGCGCGCTCGCTCCAACGCTTCGACGCGGAGTTGATCGTTCATCATCGACGCGCTTTCGAGCTGGATGCGGGCTTGAAGGTCCGCAACTTCCTTTGCGGTCGATGCGGTCGCAAGTCGATTGCGCAGCTCTTCCAGACCTTCGCCGCGCGATGTGGCCGCTTCGCCCAT
>CALMZE010000039.1 GCA_937870585.1 uncultured Sphingomonadales bacterium
AGGGACGCTACACCAACATCACCCATTGGAACGAACTCCCCAAAGGCGGGCATTTTGCGGCGATGGAACAGCCTGAGGCGTTCGTGGCGGAATTGAAGGCCTGTTTTGGGCGAATGACACTTTGACAGCTTAGTCCGGCTTAGCTAAGCTGTCGAACATGACCCAAGTCAACATGCACGAAGCCAAGACTCGCCTGTCCGCGCTGGTGGAGTCCATCGAAAACGGCACAGAATCGGAAGTCATCATTGCCCGCAATGGCAAGCCTGCGGCGCGCATAGTCGCCGCCACGCCTTTAGGGCGAGCGCCCAAACGCCCTATCCGCTTGGGTATCGCACGCGGCCTGTTCACGGTGCCTGACAGCATTGACCGGGACAATGCGGAAATTGAGCGGCTCTTCTTTGGGGACACGGATTGAACTTTCTGCTGGATACGCATTTGCTGCTCTGGCTCCTGTCTGAGCCAGACAAACTTCCACCATCCATCAGGGCTGCCATTGAGTCCGGCGAGGCGGATGTGTGCGCCAGCGCGATTTCCATCGCGGAGATCGCTATCAAGCACAAACGAAACAGGGGCGAACCCGGCGATATGCCGATTGATGGCAGGCAAGCTCAAACGCTGACGGAAGCGAGCGGGCTTTTCATTTTGCCTATGGAAGCAGATCATGCCGCCATGCTTGACGTCCTGCCGCTCCATCACCGCGACCCGTTTGACCGAATGCTGGTGGCGCAAGCCAAGGCCGAACCCATGATACTCTGGACATGCGATGCGGCTCTATCTGCCTATGGCGACACCGTGATGGTCTGCTAAGGACATGCCGATGCCCAAATCCCTTTTCATCTTCTCGATCTTCTATGGTGGCATGTGCTGCATTGCGGGCGTGTTGGGCGCGAAGCAGGTGGCCATCGGGCCACTGGCCGTGGAAGCCGGCATCTTCCCCTTCCTGCTGCTCGTCATCACTTCCAGCGCGGTGGCGGAGCTTTACGGAGCGGAGCGGGCCAATGCTTTGGTACGGTTCGGCTTTATCCCGCTCATCGCCTCCATCCTGCTGATCCAGCTGGTGCTCGCGCTGCCGACCGACGCGGGCATGTATCCGCCTGCCATTGAGGCCTTCCCGATCATTCTCGGCCAGAGTGGGCGGATGATGTTTGCCGGCCTGATTTCTTATGGCCTGTCGCAGACGCTCAACGTCTATGTCTTTGCGCGGTTGGCCCGGCCTGAAGGCGGCCTGTTGTGGCTGCGCGCGGGCGTGGCGAGCGTTCTTTCTCAGATCATCGATACCGTGCTGTTCATCTCCATCTCCTTCTATGGCGAGCGCGAGATTGGCGGGCTGATGGCGGGGCAGATGACGGCCAAGATCGTCCTTTCCGTCCTGCTGGTGCCATTGCTCGTGACTTTCATGGTGAAGCTGGGCCGCAAACTTGACGCTGCGCCTGCAACCGCATAGCGCCCCATGCCATCATGAGCAGACACGCACCCGATAAATCGCTCCTCGAAAAAGCGGAAACGCTGTCAGAGGCCCTGCCCTACATCCAGCGTTACGCGGGCCAGACCTTCGTGATCAAATATGGCGGGCACGCCATGGGGGACGCGGAAGCGGCTGAGAATTTCGCCGAAGACGTGATGCTGCTGCAAGCGGTGGGCATCAAGCCGGTCGTCGTCCATGGCGGCGGGCCGCAGATCGGGCGGATGCTCAAGCAGCTCGGCATCGAATCGCAATTCCACAACGGCCTGCGCGTGACTGACAAGGAAACTGCGCGCGTGGCGGAAATGGTGCTGTCTGGCGCGATCAACAAGGAAATTGTCGGCTGGATTGCGGCCGAAGGCGGCAAGGCCGTGGGCATCTCCGGCAAGGATGGCGGGCTCGTCATCGCCGAGAAAATCACGGGCCGCGAGGCTGACCCGACGCGCGGCATCGAACGTCATGTTGATCTGGGCTTTGTTGGCGATCCCAAGATCAACGACACGACCTTGCTCGAAACGCTGGCCGAAAAGGGACTCGTCCCAGTCATCGCACCCATCGCGCCCGGACCGGACGGTGAGACCTACAACATCAATGCCGACACGATGGCGGGGGCAATCGCCGGCGCACTCAAGGCGGCGCGACTGTTCCTGCTGACCGATGTCGCGGGCGTACTCTCCAAGGATGGCGATCTGCTGACCGATCTCGACCCGGCCAAGATCGAAGCGCTCAAAGCCGATGGTACGGTCACGGGCGGGATGATCCCCAAGCTCGACACCTGCATCGAAGCCGTGCAGGGCGGCGCCGAAGCCGCTGTCATTCTTGACGGGCGCGTGCCACATGCCATGCTGGTGGAAATCTTTACAGATCAGGGCGCTGGCACACTCGTCCACAAATAAGAGAAAGCCTTACATCATGGTCACCATGCTTGTTGGAATTGCAAACATTCTGCTCTCCGTGCTCGGCACGCTGGTGCTGATCCATGTCGTGCTCTCGCTGCTCATCAACTTCAATGTCGTGAATCTTCACAATGAGTTGGTGCGCGGAATTTATACGGGGCTGGAGGCGTTTCTGAACCCGATTTACGCCCCGTTCCGCAAGATCGTGCCGAACATGGGCGGCATTGACTGGGCACCTTTTCTGTTGCTGATCACCATCCAGATTCTGCAAGGACCAGTGCTGGGCTTCTTCGCATATCCCACTCTCTATTGAGAACACGTCCATGGGACAGCCATGGCGTAAAAGCGGAAACGGGGTGCAGTTGGCCGTCCGCGTGACACCTCGCGCGTCCAAGGAAGTGATCGAAGGCGTATGGCACGATGCCGATGGCGCCGCGTGGCTGGCGATCAAGGTCCGTGCCGCCCCTGATGATGGTCAGGCCAACAAGGCGGTGATCGCGCTGCTCGCCAAGGCGCTGGCTACGCCCAAATCCTCCATTGCTCTGGAAAGCGGCGCAGCTGCCCGGTTGAAACGGCTGCATATTGTATGTAATACATACGAAATAGAAGCGCGCTTGCGCAGTTTGGCAGGAGACGAAACATGACGGCACGGGTGATTGATGGGAAAGCCTATGCAGCCAAGCTGCGCGGTCTGATCGGTGATGGCGTGGCGGCCTTCAAGGGCGAAACCGGCATCGTTCCCGGTCTGGCTGTCGTGCTGGTGGGCGAAGATCCGGCGAGCCGCGTCTATGTGGCCAACAAGGCCAAGCAGACGGTGGAAGTTGGCATGGCAAGCTTTGAATATAAGCTGCCTGCTGACACGACGCAGGATGCACTCGAAGCACTAGTGGCTGAACTCAATGCGCGCGACGATGTGGATGGCATTCTCGTCCAGCTGCCCCTGCCCAGCCATCTCAACGAACTCGCGGTGATCGACCGCATCCATCCGGACAAGGATGTCGACGGGCTACATGTGGTGAGCGCAGGCCGCCTCGTTGCTGGCCTTCCCGGTCATGTCAGCTGCACGCCGCTTGGCTGCATGATGCTGATCAAGGACACGCTCGGCGCGGATATTGCTGGCAAGGATGCCGTGGTGATCGGCCGCTCGATTCTCGTCGGCAAGCCTGTCGCGCAACTGCTGCTCGCTGCCAATTGCACCGTCACCATGGCACACAGCCGCACACAGAATCTGGCGGACGTGGTGCGCCGCGCCGACATTGTCGTGGCAGCCGTGGGCCGCGCGGAAATGGTGAAATCGGACTGGATCAAGCCCGGCGCCTGCGTGATCGATGTCGGCATCAACCGTGTGCCGTCAGACGTGGAAGGCAAGACCAAGCTGGTCGGCGACGTGGCTTATGCCGAATGCGCCGAAGTGGCCGACAGCATCACGCCCGTGCCCGGCGGCGTTGGCCCGATGACCATCGCCTGCCTGCTCCACAACACGCTGCAAGCCGCGCGGATGCGGCGCGGGATGGAGATGGACCGGCGCTTTTGAGGCTCAGGCGCGGACGCCGAGCAGGAGCCCGCGCATATCGCCCTTATGCTGGATGCTAAGATACAGCAGATAGGGCAGCAGGAAGCCCGCACCGCCAAACAGGGCAACCAGTGCCACCCCCCATCCGAAGGCAGAAAACCCATTGCGCCATGCGGTCCAGAGCGCGGACAGGATCAGCATGAAGAGGAAGTCCAGATTGAATTGGCCCGGCCAGGTGAACTGACCGATATCGCCGAAAAAAATGGGAAGCAGCCCTATGCCATGCACGGCAATCACCTGTGCCGTATAGGCGAGCAAAATGAGCCACAAGCTCGCCAGCAATATGCGGAATATCACCATTTCTGAAATCCTCCCACGCCTATGCTGGCAAGGAGTGCGGTCCACGTCAAACTGCGAAACGCACCAGCCTTCAGTCTGACGCGAAGATCGGCTGGACGCCTGACCGCGACCTTTGAGTTCTGCCGCCATCGCCGCTAATGGTCGGCCATGACCGAACTCTTCATTTCCGCCTTCGTGACCTTCTTCGTCGTGATCGACCCGCCCGGCTGTGCGCCCATCTTTGCGAGCCTCACAGCGGGTGCGCCGCAGGCGCATCGGCGGACAATGGCGATCCGCGCGGTTCTGGTGGCGGCGGGCATCTTGCTGTTTTTCGCACTATTGGGTGAAAAGCTGCTGGGTGCGATGGGGATCAGCCTGGATGCCTTCCGTGTCGCGGGTGGCATCATGCTGTTCATGATTGCGGTCGATATGGTGTTTGAGAAGCGCACCGAGCGGCGCGAGCACCGTGCCGACGACCTGAAAGCGCATCCGGAACATGAGGACATTTCAGTCTTCCCCATGGCGATCCCGATGATTGCTGGACCGGGATCGATTGCGTCTGTCATGCTGCTGACGGCGCAAGCCAAAGGGTTTGAGGCCACCGTGACGGTGCTCGGCGCGCTGGCGAGCGTTCTGACCATCTCCGTCACAATGTTGCTCGCCGCCGGGCCGGTGATGAAGGCGATGGGCTACAAGATGGAAGCAATGATCACACGGATTTTAGGCGTGGTGCTCGCGGCTCTTGCTGCGCAATATGTGATTGATGGCGTGAAGGCGTCGTTTGGGATTTAGCCCCTACTCTACCTTGAACCACAGCCCCGCATGATCGACGAGCCGCTGAACAAGCGTGGCCGCCATCGCCGCGCCGGGTGTCGTCACGCCGCCCGGCCCATCATGCTCCAGAAGAGTGCGCGCGGCCTCGGCAATCATCCGGCTGGTTGAGCCATAGCCCGGATCCAGATCGCCGCCCACCGATGCGCGGACGCTGCTGCCATCCTCAAACTCACCGATATAGAGAATGTCATAGCATCCCGCCGCGCGCTCTGCAGCACTCGGACCTTCTCCAGGTGCGGGCGGTTTTTCACCGAAGGGCATCTTGAGTGCCTTGGCCATACCTTCCGCAATCGCCTTCCCTGCTTCGCCCGGCGTGGTCATCACCATCTCATCATATTTGAAGTCCGCGCCATAGGGATGGCCCAGCAGCATGTTGGTGCGGTGGACATTCTTGGTGTTGATCGTCGCCATGATGAAAGGCGCGGTCCATGTGCCGGTGGCGCTGTCATGCTCGGGCATCAGCCCCATCGGCTGAGAAGGCCCTTCAAACCCCGGCGTCAATGCAAAGGGAGAGCCAAGCAGCTTGATCAGCCCCGGATTGGTGGCCGCAGCCTTCATCGTGGCCGTCAGGCTGGCCGCCGTTCCGCCCGAGAAACTGCCCTTCATCTGGCGCACCCGGCCCTTCACGCGTGGCGCGGCCTCGCCCTTCTGCTTCACCGCTTCCTGCTGGAGGAACCAAACGCCCAGATCGAATGGGATCGAATCGAAGCCGCAGGAGAAGACGATGCGCGCGCCACTCTGTTTCGCCGTGGCGTCATGCGCGTCGATCATCTCACGCATCCAGCCCGGCTCTCCGCACAGATCGACATAGTCTGTGCCCGTCTCTGCACACGCGGCGACCAGCTTGGAGCCATAGAGCTGATACGGACCCACCGTGGTGATAACGACGCGGGTGCGCTCGCACATCGCTTTCAGCGCAAGCGCATCATCCGAATCAGCAGCCACCAGCGGAGTGTCGGCAGGCGCACCGATCAGATCGCGCACCTCGGCCAGCTTCTCCAGACTGCGCCCGCCCATCGCCCAGCGTTTCACGCCCTTTTCTGCCAGATATTCGGCCACAAGCCGCCCGGTAAAGCCGGACGCGCCATAAACGATGATATCAAATTCTGCCGCTGCCTTGGCCATGATGCTCTCCTCTGATCTGCATTTGAGGGGAGCTTAGCGAAACTGATCGTGCAGGAAAGTCTTCGCTTGATTGCGGCGCAACACAGGCGCAGCATCCTCACAGCGCCAAAGGGCGCTGAGTCGCCCGGAGGCGCCCCCCTCAACACAGGAGGACGCAAGGGTGACAACTACATCCAACGGTATCAGAGCCATCGCGCTCGCTGGCCCGGCGGGCGCGGGCAAGACCAGTCTGGCGGAGGCGATGCTCTTCGCAAGCGGCACGATCACGCGGCAGGGCTCAGTCGAAGCGGGCAGTTGCGTGGGCGATGCGAGCGCGGAAGCGCGGGCACGCGGCGGCTCCACCGAACTCAATCTCATGCGCTACAACTGGCTGGACGACGGGTTTGCGCTACTCGACACGCCGGGTGCGCCGGGCTTTGCCGCAGACGGATACGCTGCGATGGCGAGCGCGGACATGGTGCTGGTCGTGGTCGATCCCGATCCTGCCCGCGCGCCGCTCGTCGAGCCTGTGCTGCGCCAGATCGACGCGCTGGGCGTGCCGCACGCCATCTTCGTCAACAAGGTGGATCAGGCCAAGGGCAGCATCTCCGAATTGCTCGGCGCGCTTCAGGCCTATAGCGCGGAGCCGCTGGTGGCGCGGCAAATCCCGATCCGTGAGGGTGATCGTATCGCCGGGTTCGTCGATCTCGCGCTTGAACGCGCCTTTCATTACGAGCCGGGCAAGCCCTCTGTGGAAATCGCCATCCCGGCTGATGTCGCCGCGCGTGAGGCGCATGACCGTTTGCACATGCTCGAACAACTCGCCGATCATGATGATGCGTTGCTGGAGCAGCTCCTTTCTGACGAGACCCCTGCCCTGCAAACCGTGCTCGATGATCTCGTCACCGAAATGCGCGCGAACCAGATTGTGCCGGTGCTGTTCGGCTCTGCTGCCAACGGCTGGGGCGTGCGCCGCCTGATGAAGATGCTGCGCCACGAAGCGCCGGGCGCGGATGAAACCGCCGCGCGGCTGGGCACCAACGGAAACGGCCTGCACATCTTCAAGATCGCCAATGGTGGCGCAGTGGGCCGCCTCGCCCTCGCCCGCGTGCTGGGCGAGACGCTCTCCGAAGGCGCGGAGATTGAAGCGGGTGGTGAGACGATCCGGCTCGGTGCGCTGTTCACGGTGCAGGGGGACAAGACAAGCAAGGTCGCCAAGGCAGGCCATGGTGAGGTAATTGCAATTGCGAAAGCCGATGCAGCCAAGGCCGGGATGCTGATCGGCGCACAAGGCCATGGCGACCAATCGATCCGGCTGATCGAAGCCCCGGCCCGCAACGCCGCTCTCGCCATCGCCACGCGGAACCGCAATGATGATGTGAAGCTCTCCACCGCACTCCACAAGCTGGTAGAGGAAGACCCGACGCTCGATTGGGCGCATGATGAACTTGATCATGCGACCATCCTGCGCGGCATCAATGACGAGCATCTGGCGGTCACGCTGCAACGCCTCAAGCGCCGCTATGGCATTGAGGTGGATACGCACGCGCCGCGCATCGCCTACAAGGAGTCGATCCGCAAAACGGCGACGCAGCGCGGGCGGCACAAGAAGCAGTCAGGCGGGCACGGCCAATATGGCGATTGCGTGATCGAAGTGAGCCCGCTGGAACGCGGTGCGGGCTTCCACTTTACCGACACCATTTCGGGCGGGGCCATTCCCAAGCAGTGGATTCCGGCGGTGGAGCATGGCGTGCGCGATGCCATGGAAAAAGGTCCGCTCGGCTTCCCGGTCGTCGATGTTGCGGTCAATCTCTCAGATGGCAGCTTCCACGCGGTGGACAGCTCCGAACTCGCCTTCCGTCTGGCGGGGCGTCTGGCGATGAGCGAGGCGCTGACGCAGTGCGCGCCTTACCTGCTGGAGCCGGTGTGCCACATCACCGTCAGCGCACCGCCGGGTACTGGCTCCAAAGTGGGTTCGGTGATTTCGGCTCGGCGCGGCCACATTCTCGGCCTTGGCGCGCATCCAGACTGGCCGCAATGGGAACAGGTGGAGGCGCATATTCCCGAAGCCGGACTGCACGGGCTCGATGCGGAATTGCGCTCGCTGAGCCATGGTCTGGCCACCTACGCCGCGCGGTTCGACCATCTGGCGGAACTGGGTGGAAAGCTGGCGGATGAGGTGGTGAAGGCTGGGGGGTAACACCCGCACCGTTCGCGCTGAGCCTGTCGAAGCGCTGTCTTTTCCTTTGGCTGCGGCACAAGAAAGGGCAGTCCTTCGACAAGCTCAGGACGAGCGGAGCCCCTTCAAACCGTAAAGCTCTCCCCACACCCGCAGCTGCCCTTGGCGTTGGGATTGGCAAACACGAACCCGGCGGTGAAATCATCCTCAACCCAGTCCATCGTGGAGCCAACCAGATAGAGCACCGACGCGCCATCGATGAAGAAGGTGCCGCCAGGCGTTTCTATGCGTTCATCAAAGCTGTTGGCTTCGCTCACATAGTCCACCGAGTAGGCCAGCCCTGAACAACCCCGACGCGGGGTGGAGAGTTTCACGCCAATCGTGCCTACGGGTGCCGTCGCCATCAGATGCGCCACGCGCGCTTCTGCAGCGGGGGTGAGGATGACGGCGGCGGGACGGGTGCGGGTGGTGGTGGTCATGTCTCTTACTCCTTTGTCCCCCTCCCCTTCAGGGGAGGGGCTAGGGGAGGGGAATGTCGAAAAGTCTAGCCATTGACCGTCCCCTCTCCCAACCCTCTCCCCTGAAGGGGAGAGGGCTCTTTCATCACAGCATCCCCAGTTCCAGCCGGGCTTCGTCGCTCATATTCTCCGGGCTCCACGGCGGATCCCAGACGAGATTGACCTCGCAATCGCCAACCCCCGGCACCGCGCCCACGCGCAGTTCAACTTCGCCCGGCATGGACTCAGCCACCGGGCAATGCGGCGTAGTGAGCGTCATCGTGACGACAACATGCCCGCCTGAGACCTCGACATTATAGATCAGGCCCAGATCATAGATATTGACGGGAATTTCCGGATCAAAAATCTCCTTGAGCGCGGCAATCACCGCCTCTTGCAGATCGCCACCTTCAGCAGGCGCGGCAGGCTTCTGGCTGAGGAACCCTTCCAGATAATCCTTCTTGCGTTCCAGCGTTTCAGACGCCGTTTCCACGCGCGCCTTGGGCGGCGGGGGAACGCTGTCCACTTCCTCGATCTTGATGCCTTCGCTGGCTGTATCGGTCATTGGGCGAAGATCCTTTTCACGCGTTCAAGGCCCCGCACCAGCGCGGCCACATCATCTTCTGTACTGTACAAACCAAAACTCGCCCGCGCCGTGGCGGGCACCCCGAGGTGATCCATGAGCGGCTGGGCGCAATGGTGCCCAGCGCGGATGGCCACGCCTTCCTCATCCAATATGGTGCCGACATCGTGCGGATGCACCCCCTGCATGGCGAAGGAGACGATCCCTGCCGCATCCTCCGGCCCGAACAAAGTGATGGCATTATTGCTGCGCAGCGCATCGCGCGTGGCCTTCACCAGCGCAGCCTCATGCGCGTGGATCGCCTCAATGCCGATTGCCGCCACATAGTTGATCGCAGCGGCCAGCCCGATCGCTTCAATGATCGCTGGAGTCCCCGCCTCAAACCGCGTCGGCGCGGGAGCATAGGTTGTCTTCTCGAACGTCACCCGGTCGATCATCGAGCCGCCCCCCTGCCAGGGCGGCATCGCGTCAAGCAGACCCTTCTTCCCCCACAGCGCGCCAATGCCGGTCGGGCCATAGAGTTTGTGGCCGGAAAAGACGTAGAAATCGCAGCCCATCGCCGCCACATCGACCGGCAGACGCGGCACGGCCTGACAACCATCGAGCAGCAGACTCGCGCCGACCTTTTTCGCCAGCGCCACCGCGCGCGACACATCAAGCACGCTGCCCAACACGTTGGAGACATGCGCCAGCGCAATCATGTCAAAATCACTGCTGAGCATCGCTTCGGCAGCGTCGAGATCGATCCGGCCATCCGCCGTCAGCGGACACACGTCGATCTGCCAGCCCGCCAACTGCCACGGCACGATGTTGGAGTGATGCTCCAGCTGGCTGAGCAGCACGCGGCGCGGCTTCTCACCGCAAGCCGGAAAGCTGCGGGCGACCAGATTGATCGCCTCGGTCGCGCCGCGCACGAAAACGATCTCTTCCTCTCGCCCCCCGATGAACGACGCCACCCGCCGCCGTGCAGCCTCATAGGCGAGCGTCATATTGGCCGAGCGCGCATAAACACCGCGATGCACGGTGGCATAGTCCGCCCCGCCCGCCTGCGTCATCGCGTCCAGCACGACTTGCGGCTTTTGCGCGGTGGCGGCGGTATCGAGATAATGCCAGTTGCCAGCAAGACCGGGAAACTGGTTCCGAAAACCGTTCGGGCTGAGCATGTCGAAACCCTGCCCTTCTTTTCCTCTGCTGAGTCCAGCAAAGGGCAGTCCTTCGACAAGCTCAGGACGAGCGGAGTTGGGAACACTCATACCACCCCCTCCAGCCGCGCCATGGCGGCCTCCAGAAGCGCATCCTGCCCGTCAAAAAGCTCCGCAATAAATGCCTGCAACAACAGCCGCTTGGCCGCCGCTTCATCCAGCCCGCGTGAAGCGAGGTAGAACAGGCTCATGGCATCGAGCTCGCCCACGGCGCAGCCATGCGCGCACTTCACGTCATCGGCGAAAATTTCGAGCTCGGGCACGGCGTTCGCGGTCGAGAGCCGGTCGAGCAGCATCGCGCGCACCGATTGCGCGCTGTCGGTCCCCTGCGCGCCGCGCGCCACGGCGACCTTGCCGAGATAGGTGCCCGTGGCCCCGCCCGACAGGATCGAGCGCACCGTCTGGCGGCTGATTGCATTGGGTTCCAGATGCGTGACGGTGGAAACAATCTCCAACGTTTGCGCGCCCGAGCCGATCTGAACGGCATTGAGCGTAAAAGACGCGCCCTCGCTGAGATAGACTTCGATTTCGATCCGCCCAAACCGGCCACCCGTGTTGAGCAGATCGAAATGAACGGCTCCGCCCTTCATGATTTCAATATGAAACCGTTCATATGCATCAGCATCGGGAGGCGTGATTTGCGCTATTGAAATACGCCGCGTCGCCCCTTCGCTGACAAGAAAATCCATTGCACCCGGGCCTTCGGGCGTCGTGAGCTCATCATCATAAACATCATAACTGTTGGGAAATGCAAAATAGGGGCCGTAGACATCCGATACATGTGGCCATATCCGCGCCACAGCTTCCATATCGCTGTAGCGCCACGCTTCATCGCGGCGAGAAGGCATAGCCAACGCGTTCATTGCGAGCCCCCCTTCGCGTCTTCGCGTCTTCGCGCGAACCCGTTCTTAGTCTCGCGCGAAGACGCGAAGACGCGAAGATGAAGTGCAGACATTAAGCCAGCACCTCTGCATAGCCTTCTTCCTCCAGCTCCAGCGCCAGTTCCGGCCCGCCCGTTTTCACGATGCGGCCAGCAGCCAGCACATGGACAAAGTCAGGCTTCACATAATCGAGCAGGCGCTGATAATGGGTGATGAGCAGCACTGCCTTGTCGGGCTTGCGCATGATCCGGTTGATGCCATCGCCCACCACGCGCAGCGCGTCGATATCCAGCCCGCTATCGGTCTCATCAAGGATCGCGAGGCACGGATCGAGGATGCCCATCTGCACCATCTCGTTGCGCTTCTTTTCTCCACCCGAAAAACCGACATTCACCGGGCGCTTGAGCATATCCATGCTCATCCCCATCGCGTCCGCTTGTGCGCGGGCGATCTTGAGGAACTCGCCGCCAGAGAGCGGCTCCTCCCCGCGCAATTTACGCTGCGCGTTGAGCGCCTCACGCAGGAACTGCACGTTGGACACGCCGGGGATTTCGACCGGATATTGGAAACCGAGGAAAAGGCCCGCGGCCGCGCGTTCATGCGGAGCGAGGGCGAGGAGGTCCACACCCTCACCCCGCACTTGATGCGGGACTTGGCTTTCTTGATCGGTGCCGGAAGAAAAGCTTGGGCCCGTGTCAAGCACGGGCCGACGAGGTGTGAAAGTAACTTCACCCTCCGTCACCTCATAGCCCGGCCGTCCGCCAAGCGTGTAGGTGAGCGTGGATTTGCCCGCCCCGTTCGGCCCCATGATCGCATGGATTTCACCCGCGTTGATAGAGAGCGACAGGCCCTTCAGGATAGGCTTATCGGCGACGGTGGCGTGGAGGTTATGGATTTGGAGCATTATTTGACGCTTTTCTTGTATCTCTTGCCTGCAATATTATCGATTCTATATGATTTGAAATCTCTCGATAGAACCGTTCAATTATTGTCTTGTGTGTCACGCGAAGCTCATCCTGACTGAATGCGTTCGTTCCTTTCATTTCCATTTCGAGAGTGCCACTCAGTATCATGTCTTCGACTTGGCATTTTTCCCTTATAGAATTGACAATGAGATCAACAGGGTCCCTACCATTGTCGGCGCGAATTGCATTATATTCCAAGCAATGAAAATAGAATTCCTTGGCCGTTGAAACGTTGACCGAAGTCGCATTTGCAGGCGAAAAGATTAGGACTGCGAGCAACCCAACATATCCGGATATACTGTGCTTCACGTCACACTCTCCTTAGGCACGAACCGGTCAGCAGTTCCCGCACGGACAGGCCCCACCCCTAACCCCTCCCCTGAAGGGGCGGGGGATTGGAATGCAGTGCGCTCCTGAAGCCCCTCCCCTTCAGGGGAGGGGTTGGGGTGGGGCGCTCGCCGCATAGGCAGCGCATCCAATCGCGCGAGCAGCATTTCGCAAACGCCTTCCACATTCTGCATCACGTCATCATTCGTCACGCGGACAACATGATAGCCCAGCGCCTCCAAATGCGCCGTTCGGCGTGCATCGGCGGCAGGATCACCGTGCGTATCGCCATCCACTTCCACGATCAGCCCCTTTTGCGGGCAGAGGAAATCGGCAATCGCGTTGCCAATCACCGCTTGGCGACGGAACTTGTAGCCCCCCAATTGGGATCGCGACAGATGCGCCCATAGCCGCTTTTCGGGCGCGGTCGGCCCCTTGCGCATCTGACCGGCGCGGGCGCTCAACTGATCCAGCTTCCCGGCGGACACGCCCCACCCCCGGCCCCTCCCCTGAAGGGGAGGGGTGTCGTTGATGCGTGCACCATCGCGGGATGTGAGCGGTTTGCCCATCACCCCACACTCCCCTCAAGCGAAATGCCCAGCAGCTTCTGCGCCTCCACGGCAAACTCCATCGGCAGCTGCTGGAGCACCTCCTTCGCAAACCCGTTCACGATCAGCGCCACCGCTTCCTCCTGCCCCAGCCCGCGCTGCATGGCGTAGAAGAGTTGATCATCCGAGATTTTCGAAGTCGTGGCCTCATGCTCGATCTGCGCGGAGGGGTTGCGCACTTCGATATAGGGCACGGTGTGTGCGCCGCAGTCTGAGCCGAGCAGCAGCGAGTCACACTGGGTGAAGTTGCGCACGCCCTCCGCCTGCGGAGCGACGCGCACGAGGCCGCGATAGGTGCCATTGCTCTTCCCCGCGCTGATGCCCTTGCTGACAATCGTGCTTTTGGTCCGCTTGCCATTGTGGATCATCTTGGTGCCGGTATCGGCCTGCTGGTGGTTGTTCGTCACCGCGACCGAATAAAATTCACCCACGCTGTCATCGCCGTTCAGCACACAGCTGGGATATTTCCAGGTGATGGCAGAGCCGGTTTCCACCTGCGTCCAGCTCACCTTGCTGCGCGCGCCCTGGCACAGCGCGCGCTTGGTGACGAAGTTGTAGATGCCGCCCTTGCCCTCGGCATCGCCGGGATACCAGTTCTGCACGGTGGAATACTTGATCTCCGCATCGTCGAGCGCGACCAGTTCCACCACGGCGGCGTGGAGCTGGTTTTCGTCGCGCTGCGGGGCGGTGCAGCCTTCGAGGTAGGTGACATAGCTGCCCTTGTCCGCCACGATCAGCGTGCGTTCGAACTGTCCGGTATTTTCCGCGTTGATGCGGAAATAGG
>CALMZE010000040.1 GCA_937870585.1 uncultured Sphingomonadales bacterium
GCAATCCGCCACCGTCAGCGGCTCGCCCGCGCTGCTCGCCTCGATCCGCCGGAGATAGGTCGGGCTGGCGCAAAGGTTGACCCCTTGATCTGCAAGCCGTGCGCGCACCTCTGGCACCAGTGCGGCCAAACGGGCTGCATCGGCGGGCAGCAGGCGTTGACCCGGATAGAATTCGGGCCGATCCCGCCCGCCAAGCTGATTGAAGGTGATTTCATCGACACCCCATTCAGCGAGCATCGCGCATAGCGCGGCGAAGTGTGGAAGCGTGTCGCGCATCAGAATGCTATTAACTCGCAGCTTGATCCGCGCGCCCTGCTCCTGCCGTTCGCGGGCCAGCGCCATGATTGCCGTGCGCACCTGATCAAAGCTGCCGCTCGCCCCGCGCAGATGGTCATGCAGCGCGGCCGGCCCATCGAGCGAAAGCGTCAACTCCGAGAAACTGTCCAAAATCCGCCGCCGCGTCTGGGCCTGATGCAGGCGCGTGCCGTTGCTCGTCATGCTGAGCCCAATACCGGGCTCGCGAGCCAGTCGTTCGGACAGGTCGAGAAGGGGTGGCCAGAGCAGTGGTTCCCCGCCCAGCCAGCTGAGCAGCAGCCGTTCACCGCGCGCACTGGCATGGTGCGCAGCCAGATGCGCGATGCGTTCGACCTGATCGGGATCAACCGACATTCTGGGGATCGCCAGCCGCTGATCATAGGCGCAGAAGCCGCATGAAAAATTGCACCGCGTGGTGATGCGCCACAGCAGGATCATGTCGTCAGCTTTTCTGGACCGGACGCATAGGCTCGCTGCGCGAAGGCGCGGGCAAAATCGATCAGCTGTTCAAAGCTGGTGACGGTCTCAATCGCCCAGCCTTGCGCGCGGGCCGGTTCCAGCCAGCCATATGTGTCTCTCCAAAGGTTGAGCGCCATGGTGCCTCCGCCACGCGCCTTGCGGAGGGCCATTGCGGCAATATCCCAGCCGCTGTTTCCCCGCTCGTCGGTGTCGAACATTGTCGATATGCCATCATCGCTAATCTGAAGAATATGCACGGACCGGGCATCATCAGCGCGGTTGGCATAGGTTTCTCGCAATTGATGGATAGGAAAGGCCGTTCCGCCTCCGAAATAGCCCGTCAGCACGGCCAGAATCTCGTCCTCGTTGCGCACAAAACCCTTGGTGCAGATCAGTTCTCGTTTGCCGCTCCACAGACTGGCCTGAACCCGTGCACCGGTGCGCAAGGCCGATAAGGCAATGATTGCCCCCGCCAGAGTCAGATATGAAATCCGCTGCTGCGGATTGGGCATTGAGCCTGAACTATCCACATACAGGTCCAGATCTATGGGCTCGACATTGGGCGTTTCGCCCGGTTCCTGCCCATATTGGCGCTTGAGCATGGTCACACCGGGCACCGGGTGCGGCGATTGGGTGAGGGTGGAAAGCCAGTCAATCTCGTCAAATGAGTCGCCAAATTCCCAAGGCTCCAATCCTTCAAGCTGCGGCTCGGATGAACGCGATTGCATCCGCGCGGGAAAGCGCACCAGATGCGGCAAGGCCTGTTCGCGGTAGTAGCGCGCGGCCATTTGCTCATCCGTCAAGATCACGCCGCTTGCGCGCAGGATTTCTCCAAATTCAAATGGCTCGCGGCGCTGCCCGCCTTGGTTCCTTCCATGTCCCTTTTCAGACTGTGTTGTCCCGGGTTGATCGTCTGTTTTGCCAGTGATGGCGGGGTCGTCCATGGGGTGAATCCCATCTCCGTCTTCCTCGGCGTCAATGTCGCTCAGGCCGACGGGTTCGCTGCCTGCCCCAGCGTCGCGCGTGTCGAACAAATTGGCCGCAGCAGCAAGCGCCTTGGTGTCTTCAACCAGATAGGGCAGGATCAGCGTCGCAAAACGACTAGCCCCGATCAGCCAGTCCCGCGCATAAATCCGCACCACGCGTGCACCCAGCCAGGCATCACCCAGCACGCGCGCATCATCACGCGCGCCGCCCAGCGCACCGCGTTCGAGCGACCAGAGCTCTTCATAAATGGCCAGATAGAATGACCAGAGCTGTCCGCCTGTGTCCGAAATTTCGAGACAGCGGTAAATTTCGTCCATCCGCAGGCCGTGCTGGCGTTTCAGCCGGTCATTGATCAACAGATCGGTGAACAGATTTGCAACCAGCGGCGCATGGACTTCAAGCGTGGGCAGGCCCTTGCGGATCCGGGTGATCAGTCGAGCATGATCGGTCGGGGTGGCAGGGGCAAGAATATGGTGGCCGATCTCATGGGCCAGAATTTCAACGCCATAATCTTCCAGCCCGTGGCGACGCACCGCTTCAAGGTCGATCACCACGCTCTTGTCTGCGAGGCGGATCATCGCGAAGCTGCCGCTCAGCCCTAGGTGTGCAGCGGCGATCGACCGGGCGCACAAAAGCGGATCATGGAGGCGCGTATATTTGCTCCAGTGTGCCAGCGCGGTTGGCCAATCGTCCCGCCAGCGCTCGATCAACTCCGCGTCGGGCAGGCTCATGGCATTGTCCGTGGGAAGATGCGGACAGTGTGCGAATGGCGGGATACTAGGGCGATGCTCTCGCTGGTCGCGGCGATGCTGAGGCCGTCCTCCGGCCAGTCACACGGCACTAGACGATCATCGGCCCGCACCTGAGTGTCGCCGTGCAATTGGGCATGGCTGGCGGGTGTGGCAGCGGCAGCCTGTTCCGGCTCGGCCCGGCGAAGGATCGCGCCAAAGCCATCAGCTTCAAGCAGGAAGTGGCGATCCGCGCTGGAAAGAATGAAATGGTCATCAAACATGCTCAGGTGAGGCGGCGTGGCAAAATCGCCGCCAAAACCGATGAACTGCCCAAGGCGGTGCCCATTTGGCGGCGTTGAACCATCGGGTGTCCACCATCTCTGCGCCGTGAAGCGGTCGACCAGATCAGGCCAATGTGCGTCGCGCGGTGCTCCGACTGCCGCGCACGCAAGCGCGGGGTCAATGTCGGCGGCCAGCGCGGCAGTCCGCAAATGCGCCGCACCCGATCGCCATGCGGCAAGAACGGTCAGGCTGCGCAGCTCTTTGGGGTTGGAGGCCTGAGCTGAAAGGTCTTGCAAGCGACCCATCCAACCTTTCCGGTCAAATCCGGACAGAGTTGCCAACTTGATTGCGGCGTTGCTTAGCGCGCCGAGCGTTTCGCGCGGATTGCTCGCGATCAGCGGTGCCATGGCCGGGGCAATTTCGAGCCACATTCGCCTTACGATCTGCCCGCGCGGCCCGTCTCCGGCACAACCCTGCTCAACCAGCGCCAGCGCCATATCGAACGCAGCATCAACAAAGGCCGCGCCGCCATCAGGCCGGACCTCGATGACCCGCGCTAATAGCGGATCGAGCACCTCGACCAGAAAGGCAGAGAGTGCGACTGTATCGAAGCCCGGATTGCGAGAGAGAAGGCTCGCAACCCGGCCATTGAATGTCTTGCGCCGATCCGCCAACAATTGCGCCAAAGCCGGACTGACCCGCATCAGCGCGACCGCAGCCAGAGCAGATAGTTGGTGTAGCGCTGATGCAGATATTTGAGCTTCAGCAGATCATCATAAAGCGGCCCATAAAGTTTGCGGCCCTTGCCCAGTTCGGCAACCAGACGCTCGATGCGGGTAAGGCGAGACCGCACTTCACCCGCCTCCAGCCCATGCAGGCCCTGTTCAAACTGTTCAGACAGCGCGCCAACCGGATCGTCGCGATCCAGATTCAGCCGGTCATATTCCGCATTCGAAGCATCAAACAGCTCCCGCAGCCAGCTCAGCCGATCCGTGCGGAAGGCTGCATTTTCAGGCAGTGCGAAATAGGGCGCGTCCAGATCAGGATGGAGTTTGTCATTGAGCACAAAGGGCAGCACCTGCCGGACATCCTCCAACTCAACCTCGCCCGTGCCCCGAAACCAGCTGAGCGCTTTGGCGAATTTGAGAAGCGTCATCAGGTTGCGCACTGAAAGCCCGTTCATGGTCTGGCAGCCCAGATCCTTCAGGCGATCTCGTCCCTGATCTGCAGCAACGGACTGCCCCCAGTCTATTCGCGAAAGGCGCGCCGTGTCCTTGGTCATATATTCGAATTGTTCGCCCACGCTTTCAAACAGTTCAAACTGGCTGGCGAAAAATTCGATCCGGTGCCGAACGGGTTCCGGCACGGGCACCGCGCGGATTTCGGCAACCATCTGGTCCAGTTCTTCCGGGGTGAAGATGATCTCCGGGGGAACAACCTCTTCCGGCTTCACATTCTCCTCAATCCGGAGCAGCAGTTCACCAAGGAAGCGCGGGTTGAACGACAGCGCCTGCACAATCACGTCAATCCGGTCGCGCAACGCCTCGATCACCTGATAGGTGCCGCCGCCTGCATCGTCATTGGCGGTGAGATACCACGCGGCCTCGGGGCATTCGTACAGATGGCCCAGCACTTCGGCATAATTGTCTCCCATCACCGTCAGCAATGCGCTTTGGGTGCGGGTGGGGATACGGTTATACTCGTCGATGACCTTGACCCGCATCGACAGCCAGGGCCGCCAGGCGATCCTGATGTCTTCCATGGATTGCGCGCTCACCAGATCAGCTGGCAGAGGGTTGCCCAGCAGATCGGCGATGGTCATCTGCGGATGGCCATGCTGCATGGCGCGGCGCACCTCACGAGGGGCATAGCCCGCCAATACGCCCATCAGGATTGCGCTCGCCGTCTTGCCGCGTCCCGGCCCGCCCACGAACAGGCATTTGCTGCGCGTGGCAAAGGTGAGCAGCGGCAGCAGCACGAAGGAGGAATAGCTTTGCGCCGATGGCAGGGTCAGCCGGGTGCCGCTATCTCCGATGTAGAAGGCGGCAGGTGGGGTGGAATTATATTCAATGTCATAATGCGGGCTGATGATCGCGTGATTGACGATCCAGAAATAGGCCTGCCGCACTTTCTCATCGAGCGGTGCAGCCGCGCCTGCTGCGTCGGTCGAAACCGAAACCGGCCCTTCAAACAGTTCGGCCACGTCATAAGCACTGGGGCGGCGCACGGCCTGGGGATTGGTTGGTGATTTGGACAAGGCCGAAAAGAACTTTAGCAAGCCACTGACTCCACGATCACTGATCGAACTGATCCAGACCATTACCTAAGGGCATTTGCTGATAATTGCACGCTGTTTGAAGCTGCGCACAGGCTATTAGCGGCATCACTTCCGGGGAGGGCCAGCATCCCATGATGCTCATCGCTTGCGCAAATATTCGCGCATTGTGATGTGGATCGGACGAAAGTGGTTTTACGACTCCCTCTATATTTCGCTCACTTACCTCATTGGCGCAGCTGCTGCGGATAGAGCGCATTGAACCAGATTCCAGACAGAAACCGAGCAAGTCCGGCGACATCGCCACCAATGTTCTTGACCAGCGATACCGTGTGCTCATCGGGCATTGAATAGAGTTTGCGTGTCATGTCATCCATCATACCGCCCAACGCGATGATGGTGAGATGCAGCGCAGGCAGGTCCACGCCGGGCGGAGGGAAGCGCCGCATAAGCGATTGGGCCGTTCGCAGATGCCATTCATGGTTGGCCTTGGCGTAGAGGCTTGCGAACTCTGGGATTTCCCCGGAAAATTCGAACAGGCACTGGATCAGGCCGGAATTCGCCTTCGCCCAATTCAGCCAGCGCAGATTGGCATCATAGATCGAGTCGTAGGCCGTATGCGCTGTTCGCCGCCCCCGTTGTTGGGTGAAGCGATCCAGAAATTCGCGCAGCACATCCTCGACCAGCGCCTGCTTGCTGCTAAAATAGAGGTAGAGCACCGGCGGTGTGATGGCGGCGCGTTCGCAAACGTCCGATACACGCAACTCCCGATAGCCGCTTTCATTGAGGAGATCGACCGTGGCCAGCCTGATCCTGTCCCGCGTGCGTTCCCCCTTGCGGCGGCCCTTGACCTGCTCCTGCTGCCCGACAAGCCAGTCACGAAAGCTGAAGTTGGACTCTTCCAGATCAGGATTGGGCGCGTGAACCGGCATCGCTTTCACCTAATGCCCGCAAAGCGCCACGGCAAGCCAACAGAGCCGCGAGCGCAATCGGCAGGGTGACCAGCGGCAGCAAGGCGAGCGAGAGGTTCACCATCTCCGGTCGCCCAAACAGCCGGTCCGTAAAGCTGGCCACGATGAGCGGCCCCAAAGTCAGCCCGGCCAAATTGGACACCAGCAGGTAGAGTGCGACAATCTGGCCGCGCATCGCAGGGGGTGCCAGATCAGACAACGCTGCTGAAATGATGCCATAGGGCATACTCTGCGCGAAGATCAGAAATGCGGATGCCACCAGAACCATGGATGTATCCGGGACAAGGCCGAACGCCAGCGTGGCGACACTCAACAGCAGGCAGCAGGCGATCAGCAAGCTGGCCGGGGCCATCGTCTCCCCGTTGCGGCGCGCGCGATCCAGCATCCAGGCAGAGGTTAGAACGCCTGCCGGTCCGCAAATGAGGTTGGCGAGGCCCAGCGCAAGGCCCGCCTCTTGCTGAGTCTGGCCATGAACCCGCACGAGCACGCTGGGCATCCAGGCAAGCACGCCATAAGCGAGCACCGTCACAGCCGTGGCCCCCAGAATGTAGAGGCCCAATGTGCGAAAATGGGTGCGGATATGACGGACAGCCGCAATCATGGAAAGGGTGTCCGGGCGATCCGTCTTTCCGGAACGCGGTTCAGCCACGCACAGCATGAGGAGCGCAATGGCAAGCCCCGGCAAGCCAGCCACAACGAATACAGCCCGCCAAGGCTCCAGCGTGCTGAGCGGGGCAGGCAGCGTTCCAGCCAGCCCCAGCAACTGTCCGCCCAGGATCAGAGCCAGCGCACTCCCGACGAAAATGCCAGACTGGAACAGGCCAATGGCTCGCGCGGATGTCTCTGGCGGGAAACGGTCCGTGAGCAGCGAAATGGCGGACGGCGAAAGCGTGGCTTCTCCCACCGCAACGCCTGCGCGGGCGGCAAACATCATCGGAAAGGTTCGAGCAAGCCCGGTCATCATCGTCATGGCGGACCAGAGCGTAGCACCGGCAGCGATCAGGCGCGGGCGATGCGTCCGGTCCGCCAGCCAGCCCAGCGGCAGACCTGCAATCGCGTAAAAGACCGCAAAGGCTAGGCCGTGCAGCAGACTGATCATCGTATCGCTCACGCCCAGATCGGCCTTGATCGGCTCCACCAGCAGCGTCAGGATCATCCGGTCCACAAAGGAAAAGCTGTTTGCGGCAAACAGCAGGGCAGCCAATCCCCAGGCTGGTTTGATGGCCCCGGTCGGCTTCATGCCGAAATGCGGCCGTCCGCCACCCAGAGCGTCAGCCATTCGGCTGTGAGGGCAGGTTTCTCCACGCCTTCCACCTCGATGGACACGAGAAAGCGCAGCATGTCTCCATCCTTATGCCCATCGCGTGCAAGCAGGGTGGCATGGCAGCGGATGCGGCTTCCCTCTGGCACGGGACTGATGAAGCGAATGCGGTCGAAGCCATAGTTTAGGGGAAAGCCGGATTTCTCCACCGTGCCGACCAGTGCGTTGCCGGTGATCTCGCTGATGAAGCGCGTCAAAAGAGATAAAGTGAGGAAGCCATGCGCAATGGGGCGGCCAAATGGGCTGTTGGTCCGGCACCAGTCAGGATCATTGTGGAGCGGCTCTTCATCGTCGGTCAACTGCGCGAAGCCGTCGATACGGTGCTGGTCAATGCCATACCAGGCCGAGGTTCCGAGCAAGCCCCCTACCTCCCATGTCCTGTGCGGCAAAAGCGCGTTCATCCCATTACCCCGGCTGTCATTTCCTGAGCCCCTGTTGACAGGATCAAAAAACATAGTCAAGACTAGTAAATAAGATAACGCACACTAGCTTGTGCAAAGGAGTGTGGGAATGGACCGTCGAACGCTGCTGCAACTGGCGATGGCCACTGGGGTCGGGGCCGTGCTGTCAGAAGCCGCGCCGGTTGCTGCGGCAGCGGGTGGGCGGCCTGTGATTGCCATGCTGGCTTACCCCGGCATGTTCGCGCTCGATCTGGTCGCCCCCTTTGCCGTCTTCTCTTCGATGGCGACGCATGACATCCGGATCGTCTGGAAGGAAAAGGGCGTCATCCCGTCTTCGGGCATTGGCATAGAGGCGAATTCGACTTTTGCAGACTGCCCTGAAGATGTGGACGTGATCTTTGTCCCCGGCGGCGGCGCTGGAACCGTTGCGGCCATGGAAGACCCTGATGTGCTGGCCTTTGTGGCCAGCCGCGCGGCCAAGGCGCGCTTCGTCACCAGCGTATGCACGGGTTCGCTCATTCTGGCTTCGGCGGGGCTGCTCAAGGGCAAGCAGGCGACAAGCCATTGGGTGGTGCGTGACCGGCTGGCGGCACTGGGCGCGATCCCCACCAACCGGCGGGTCGTAATTGACGGCAATGTCATCACGGGCGCTGGCGTAACGGCGGGAAGCGATCTGGCGCTGACCATCGCATCCGTGCTGAGCACCGACAAGCTGGCGCAGGCTGTGCAGCTGTCCATCGAATATGATCCCGATCCGCCTTTTCAGGCGGGCTCTCCTGAAAAGGCACCGGCTGACGTGACGAGGTTCGTTCAAGGCTATTATGCGGGCGTGACCAACGGCTTTGATCAGGCCATAGCCCGTCGCAAAAAGGCGCTCGCGCTGTGAGGCTGGCGGCACTTTTCGCGGCGGGCCTCGCCATTCTGCCCGGAACGGCGCTCGCCGCCACACGCGCAGGGGGGGCGGGGGGGGGCGTCACGCCCCTTTGCG
>CALMZE010000041.1 GCA_937870585.1 uncultured Sphingomonadales bacterium
CCGCGCGATTGCCCCACGCCAGCCAGCCATGTCGCTCCGCGCCATCCGCGCCGCGCAGCATCACTTCGGCACCGTTGCGTGAGGCGCCGCCTCCGCCGCGCGCCACTTCTGACACGATGACAGAGCCGGTCTTCTCCTCTAGCTGTTGACGCAAGTCAGCGGGGATTGCGCTTGCCATTTATCCTCTCAGTTATATAACTTGGTGCAACACGTTACACACGCCACGCGCGGGAGAGTCAAGCATGAGCTATCAAACGATCATCTATGAGGTCGCCGATCACGTCGCCACCATCACGCTCAACCGCCCAGACGCGATGAACAGTTTCAACGCGCAGATGATGGACGAGTTTGAAGCGGTGTGGAAGGAGGTCGCCTGGAATGACGACATCCATGTCTGTGTGTTGCGCGCAGCACCGGGACGCGCCTTTTGCACCGGCGTGGATGTGAAGCAGGAAGCCGGTTCCCGCCCGGTCGTCGATCTCGACAATATCTGGCATTGCTTTGATCCGGGCGACAAGCTCGGTCCCAAATCCATGCACTGCTGGAAGCCGATGATCTGCGCGGTTCATGGCATGGCAGCAGGCGGTGCGTTCTACTGGCTGAATGAGGCAGACATCATCATCGCTTCGGAGGATGCAACCTTCTTCGATCCGCATGTCACCTATGGCATGACGAGCGCGCTGGAGCCCATTGGCATGACCTACAAGATGCCGCTGCATGACGTGCTGCGCATGGTGCTGCTCGGCAATGATGAGCGGATGACGGCGGAATACGCCAAGTCGATCGGGCTGGTGAGCGAAGTCGTGCCGCTCGACACGCTGTGGAACCGCGCGCATGAACTCGCGCTCCAGATCGCCGCCAAGCCGCCTGCCGCCATTCAGGGCACCGTAAAAGCGATCTGGACGAGCCTCGACATGCCGCGTTCTGTGGCGCTGGCGAACGGCCTCAAATATCCGCAGATTGGCAATCCGGTGGGCGTGCCGCAGGTCGACCGTGACGCGCTGATGGCCAACAAGGCCAAGACATACACGCTGCGCTGATCGCATGACCCACCCCCGCCTTCACGCGCTGGCTGATCCACACAAGCCCGCGGTCATCATGACTGACGGATCGGCGGCGCTCTCCTATGCCGAGCTGGAAGACCGTGCCAATCGCGGTGCGCAGCTTGTCCGCAGCCTTGGCATCCAGCGGGGCGAGACCATCGCCTTCTGGCTACCCAACTGTGTGGAGGTGTTTGAAGTCTATTGGGCAGGCCAGCGTGCCGGGCTGTATGTCACCCCCATTGCCACCGCGCTCACCAGCGGCGAAGCGGACTATATCGTCGAAAATTCGGGCGCGAAATTGCTTGTGGCGTCACCCGAATTGCCGTGCTTTGCAGGGCTGACGCAGCGAGCGGGCGTGACCGTGATGACGCCAGAGGAATGGCGCACCGCACTCGATGCGCAGCCGAACACCCCCATCGCCGATGAAGCCCCCGGCTTCCATATGGTCTATTCGAGCGGAACAACGGGCCGCCCCAAGGGCATCCGTCTGCCCCTGCCCGAAGGCGATGTGACCGCGCTGCATCAGCTCGCATCGCAAATTCAGGGCCGTTACGGATTGGGGCCGGATGATCGCTATCTCTGCCCTGCCCCGCTCTATCATACAGCCCCGCTGGCTTACACCACCGCCTGCCACCGGCTTGGTGCGACGGTGGTGCTGATGCCCAAATTCGAGCCGGAGGCGGCGCTGGCCGCTCTGTCCGGCCACCGCATCACCATCACGCAGATGGTGCCGACCATGTTCGTGCGCTTGCTCAAGCTGCCTGACGAGACGCGCGCGGCGCATGACCTGTCTGCCTTGCGCATACTGATTCATGCTGCTGCCCCCTGCCCGGTGCCGGTTAAGCGCGCTATGATCGACTGGCTGGGGCCGATCATCTACGAATATTATGGCGGCTCCGAAGGCAATGGCTCCCCCGCCCTCACGTCAGAGGAATGGCTGAACAAGCCGGGTTCGGTCGGCAAGGCGAGCTGGGGCACGCTCCATATCTGCACCGATACAGGCGATGAGCTTCCGCCAAGCGAGCAAGGCATTGTCTATTTTGAAGGCGGTTGGGATTTCAAATATCTGGGCGATGACGCCAAGACCCGAGACGCCCGCAACCCCAAACACCCCGGCTGGTCAACCCTCGGCGATGTGGGGTTCGTGGACGAGGACGGCTACCTGTTCCTCACAGACCGCAAGAGCTATATGATCATCTCAGGCGGCGTGAACATCTACCCGCAAGAGGTTGAAAACCTGCTGATCACCCACCCCAAGGTGGCGGACGCGGCGGTGATTGGCGTGCCCAACCCGGATTTCGGCGAGGAAGTGAAAGCGGTGGTCCAGCCCCTCGATCCGGCCGATGCCACACTGGCCTTTGCCGAGGAGTTGATTGCCTTTTGCAAGGCGCATCTCTCCCCGGTCAAATGCCCGCGTTCGGTCGATTTCGATCCCGCTTTGCCCCGGCAGGACAATGGCAAGCTTTACAAGCGCCTGATCAAGGATCGGTACTGGCCCTCGCCACCGGCCTCCGTCAGCGGATAAATCAGCCGGCCTTGCGCGCCGCAACCTCCGCGGCGCGCAATTGGCTGGCGGGCTGGCCGGAGATATACCAATGTTCCGGCTCGATTTCGATCAGACGCCCGCGCACCAGAGCCGCATCACAGCCCAGATGCTTGATGATCAGATCGGTAAAGCCTGCCATCATTGTGTTGAGCGTATCGGCTGACCGTCCCTTCATCGCTATACAGCTGAAATAGGGCGCTGGCGTGCCTCCATGGCTCACCTGCACGCCTCCAATGGCCATCTGGTCCGGTGCCATATCCGTGATGAACAGGCGAACCCGCTCAACCGGCGGCACCTCCATTTCAGGGTAAAGCGCAGCGGCATAAAAGGCGCTGGCTTCGGCAAGCAACGCCGTGATGGTTTCCGGCGCATAAGCAGAGGTGACAAGGTATAGCTGGGCAACAGGCATCAAGGCAATCCTTTGCGGCGACCGGCATCAAGGAACATCGTCGAGCCCGCCATGGCGTCGGCCTCCGGCGCGAGCAGCGTTGCAACGCCCCACGCCACCTGTTGTGGGCTCACAAACGCGCCAATGGCGGATTCGGCGCGCATCTCGTCGAGTTCAGCCTCAACATCGCGCCCTGCCTTGGCGGCGCGGGCTGCGGCGACATTGCGCAGACGCTCGGTATCTGCGGGGCCGGGCGCGACAAGGTGGGCCGTAATGCCGTCCTTGCCATAAGCCCAGCTGAGTTGGCGGATGACATTGGCGATGGCGGCATTGGCGACGCCTGCGGTCGCGGCATAGTCGGTCGGCTCAAATCCGTAATGCCCGCCAATCGCCACCAGCCGCGAACCCCGGCGGAGGCGCGGTTCCGCGGCACGAACGAGACGCAACATCCCGCCCACCTTGATGTTGACGGCAGCGGCGAGAATGTCAGTCGGGGCAGTGCGGATGCCCCCTGCAACCGGAAGGCCAGGGGCATGGACCACCATGGCCACAGGTCGCGTCAGCGCAGCAGCAATTGTTGCAATCGCGCTATCATCGGCCATATCGGCCGCAACCGGCAGGAACGCAACACCCAGTTCGGCGGCAAGTGGCGCAAGGCTCTCCAAAGACCGCGAGATGCCGACAACATGCAGCCCCTCGCCCACCAGCCGCCGAGCGATCTCGGTGCCAAAGGCCCCGCCCGCACCGACGACAAGGGCGTGTTCGCGGCTCACGCGTCTGCCGCGATCAGCCCGCGCGCTTTCGCCATGGTCAGCGCGGTATCCTCGATCATGTCTTCCTGGCCGCCAATCATCTTCAGGCGGCCCAACTCCATCAGCAAATCGCGCGCAGGCAGGCCATAACGGCGTTCGCAATCCTTGGCGTTGTAGAGGAACGTTGAATAGACGCCCGCATAGCCCAGAGTCAGCGAATCCCGGTCAGCGCGCGGCGGCTTGGCCATCATCGGCAGAACGCTGTCTTCGGCCACGTCCATCAGCTTGAACACATCGATGCCGGTTTCGATGCCCATGCGTTCGGCAACGGCTGCAAACACCTCCAGCGGCGTATTGCCTGCGCCCGCACCAAAGCCCGCTGCCGATCCGTCGATGCGGTTCGCACCTGCGGCAATCGCGGCGAGCGAATTGGAGACGCCCATCGCCAGATTGTGATGCCCATGGAAGCCGATCTCCGTTTCAGGCTTCAGCACCGCGCGCATTGCGCTCACCCGCGCGGTCACATCCGCTGGCAGCATGTAACCCGCACTGTCCACACAATAGACCGTGGTTGCGCCATAGCTTTCCATCAGCAGCGCCTGAGAGACGAGCATTTCGACATCGGTCATGTGCGCCATCATCAGAAAGCCGACGGTATCCATGCCGAGCTTGCGGCCCAAGCCGATATGCTGTTCGGTCACGTCCGCTTCGGTGCAATGCGAGGCAACATGGACGCAGCCCGCGCCGCAATCCGCCGCCATGCGCAGTTCATCGAGCGTGCCGATGCCGGGCACATGCAGCACCGAAACGGTGGCATTCTTCATCCGCGAGGCTACGGCGGAGATATACTCTTGGTCGCTATGCAACCCGCGTCCGTAATTGAGCGAAGAGCCACCCAGCCCATCGCCATGCGTTACCTGAATGAGCGGCACGCCCGCCGCATCAAGCCCGGTGGAAACGGCAATCATCTGCTCCAGCGAAATCTGGTGGCGCATCGAGTGCATGCCATCGCGCAGGCACATGTCGTGCAGCTTGACCTTGCGGCCGCGAACCTGATCTTCGAGCGCCATCACGCCATCTCCGCCATTTTGGGGTTGAAGCTGCCATCCAGCATCTTCCGGGCAAACATCTCCGCCGTGCGCGCGCCTGCAGCCGTCATGATGTCCAGATTGCCCGCATAGATGGGCAGGAAGTCGCCCAGTCCTTCGACTTCAAGGAAGATGCTGACCTGCCGCCCGTTGAAGGTCGGGCCGTTTTTCAGGCGATAGCCGGGCACATATTTCTGCACTTCGGCAATCATCGCCTTCACAGAGGCCGTGATTGCGTCCCGATCCGGCTCGTCGGCCGTTTCACAATAAACGGTGTCACGCATCATCAGCGGCGGTTCGGCGGGGTTGATGACGACAATCGCCTTGCCCTGCTTGGCCCCGCCTACGCTCATCACCGCGCCCGATGTGGTGCGGGTGAATTCGTCAATATTCTTGCGCGTGCCCGGCCCGATCGATTTGGACGCGACGGTGGCGATGATTTCGGCATAGTCGACCGGTTGAACGCGGCTGACCGCAGCAACCATCGGGATCGTCGCCTGCCCGGCGCACGTCACCATATTGACGTTCATCACCGCGTTTTCGGCGTGTGTTTCCAGATTGACCGGCGGCACACACAGCGGCCCGATGGCGGCAGGCGTCAGGTCGATCATCACCACGCCCAGTTCATTCAGCTTTCGGCTATTCTCCGGATGGACATAGGCAGAGGTCGCATCGAACGCGATCTGGACGCCATCGGCCAGCACATGCGGCACCAGACCGTCCACACCCTCTTCGGTGGTCTTCAGTCCCAGTTCGCGCGCGCGGGCAAGTCCTGCGGAGGTCGGGTCCACGCCCACCATCCACACCGGCTCCAGCACGTCAGAGCGCAGCAGCTTGTAGAGCAGGTCAGTGCCGATGTTGCCCGGCCCGATGATGGCGCATTTGATCTTGCTCATTGCTTATACTCGCCTTTTTCAGCCTTTTCGCCGAAGGTGACGCCGCCCACGGCGTAATGGTTAAGCGGCGTTTCGTTGAGGATCACCCGCACCGTCTCAGGCTTGACTTCAAACGCTTCCACAGCGGCATCGGTCAGCGCGCGGATCAGCTTACGCTTCTTTTCAACGGTACGCCCTTCGGCAATGACAACGGAAATAATCGGCATCAGCTGACTTTCATAGAAATGGAACTCATGTCCTGGAAACGCGCGCAGATGCTGTCTCCGGGATGGATGTAATGGGCTTCGGTCATGGCTCCGGCGAGAACCACGGTGCCCGCCTTCAAAATCTGGCCTCGGCCATGCAGCCATTTGACCAGCAACTGGATGACATGCGCCGGATGCCCCAGCACAGCGCCCGACGCGGCGTAGGCCAGCGGCTCGCCATTGACTTCGAGCACGACGCCGAGGGCTGCCAGATCCAGTTCCTCAGGCCGACGCGGACGCCCGCCAAGCACGACGCGGGCCGAGGAGCAATTGTCCGCCACCACGCTCGCCAGATCGAATTTGAAATTCTCGAACCGGCTGTCGATGATTTCGATCGCGGGCTGGACATAGTCGGTTGCGGCATAGACCTGCTCGACCGTGACCTCCGGCCCGGCCAGATCATCCTTCATCACGAACGCGATTTCCGCCTCCACGCGCGGGTGGATCAGGCCGGACGTGGGGATGGTTCCGCCTTCAGGATCGCAGGTGTCGCGCATCATCAGGCCGAAGCACGGCACGTCCACGCCCATCTGCACCATCTTGGCGCGCGAGGTGAGGCCCGCCTTATAGCCGTAAAATTCGCGCCCGCGCGCTTCCCAGCGGCGCAACAGTTCGTCCATCACGGCATAGCCATCGTCGAGGCTCAGCCCCGGATAGTCGATGGTCAGCATCGGGATCGGCTTGGCGTTGCTCTGCGCGGCATCGACAATATCGGTGATCGCGTTGATCTGGGTTACGTCAAGCATGCGCCGCCTCCTTCGCAAACGAGATGGAACAGGCTCCGATGCCACCCACGCGCATGGTGAGCGTGTCGCCGGGTTCGAACAGATACATGGGGGCGAGCGCGCCCGACAGGATCGTTTCCCCCGCCAGCAAAGGCGTGCCGAGCCGCCCTAACGTGTTGGCGAGCCAGGCAACAGCGTTGGCGGGCGAGCCCTGCACAGCAGCGCCGGAGCCGGTCACGACAATCTCTCCATTGCGTTCGGCCACCATGCCCGCCAACGCCAGATCCACATCGCGTGGATCGACCTTGTCCTGTCCCAGCACATAGACGCCGCACGAGGCGTTGTCGGCAATCGTATCCTGAATCTTGATGTCCCAATCGCTGATCCGGCTGTCGACGATTTCGAAACAGGCAGAGACATAATCGGTGGCCGCAATCACTTCCGCTGCCGTGATGCCCGGCCCGCGCAGATCGCGCTTCAAAACGAAGGCAATCTCGCCTTCCGCCTTGGGCTGGATCAGCGTGCCCGCCGGGATGGTCGCACCATCGGGGTAAACCATACCAGAGGTGAGAATGCCAAAGTCTGGCTCGAACACGCCAAGCATGGTCTGCACGCCCTTGGACGTGACGCCGATCTTCTTGCCGACTACGGTTTCACCCGCCGCCAGCCGCCGCTCGATCATCCGCGCCTGAATGCGATAAGCGTCTTCATTGGTGACGCCGCCCGCGCGGTCACGAAGATTGGGGACGGTGCTGCCGCTGGCAAGCGCCTCGTAGAGTTCGTCGCCGTGTCTGGCGATCAACGTGTCATCAAGTGCCATGGTGTCAGAGCTTCACACAGATGTTGCGGAGTTCGGTGTAGAATTCGAGGCTATGAACCCCGCCTTCGCGCCCGATGCCCGATTGCTTGGAGCCGCCAAAGGGCGTGCGGAGATCGCGCAGGAACCAGCTGTTGACCCACGTGATGCCCACATCCACCAGCGCCGCCACGCGGTGCGCGCGGGCCAGATTGGTGGTGAAGATCGAGGTGGACAGGCCATATTCGGTATCATTGGCAATGCCGATGGCTTCCTCTTCGCTGTCAAACGGGCGGACATGGCAGCAGGGGCCGAAAATCTCTTCGGTCACAGCGGCGGCATCATCAGCCAAGCCAGTCCAGATGGTCGGCTGCACCCAGGATCCACCCGCAAGCTCGGCAGGCATATCCGGCACACCGCCGCCAGTCACGACCGTCGCGCCTTCGGCCACAGCCTTCGCGTAATAGGACAGCACTTTTTCGCGGTGCTCCTGTGAAATGAGCGGGCCGAAATTGGTGTGATGATCGGTCGGCGCACCGGGATGCAGCGATTCTGCCTTGGCCTTGAGCGCGGCAACGAATTTCTCAAACAACGGGCGCTCCACAAGAATGCGCTCCGTGCCCAGACACACCTGACCGCAATTCATGAAGGCGGAGCGGCCAATCGCCTCCATCGTCACGTCCATGTCCGCGTCAGCAAACACGATGGCGCTGTTCTTGCCGCCCAATTCGAACGACACGTCGCGCAGGCCCATCGCGGCAGACTGCATGATCGCGGTGCCGGTGCGAGTTTCGCCGGTGAAGGTGATGGCATCCACGCCGGGATGCTCGGTGAGCGCCGCGCCTGCCGAGCCCGGACCAAAGCCATGGACGACATTATAAACGCCCTTAGGCACGCCCACATCGTTCATCACTTCGCCGAGCAGCGTCGCGGTGCCCGGCGTCTCTTCGGACGGCTTGACGATCACGGCATTGCCGCAGGCAAGTGCCGGCGCGACCTTCCACGTCATCAGCAGCAGCGGCGCATTCCACGGGCAGATCACGCCGATCACGCCCTTGGGCCGCCGGATCGCATAGTTGAGCGCACCCCGGCCATCGGGCGTCTGCATCTCGAAGCTTTCGGTGGCGATACCCTTGATGATGTCGGCAAAGGCCTTGAAGTTCGCCGCCCCGCGCGGAATGAAGGCGTGCTCCATCGTGTGCTTGGGCTGGCCGGTATCGGCCATTTCGGCGGCGACAAAATCATCAAACCGCTTGGTGATGCCATCCGCAATGGCGCGCATCATATCGGCACGCTCTTCGGTGCCCATACGCCCCCACGGGCCTTTCATCGCGGCTTGCGCAGCCTTCACGGCGGCGTCGATTTCAGCCTCGCCCCCTTCGACAACATGGCCGATCAGCGAGCCATCATGGGGGCGGCGGTTCTCGAACGTCTTGCCGGTACTACCTGCCGTGAAGGCGCCATCAATGAAATGCAGAAAATCACCCACTCAACTCTCCATCAGGGCTGATCGCCCAAACTTGAAACCAATCATGATACGGCCGCTCCGGGCGTCAGTGGCAATGGCGTCACGCCCAAGTCGCTGAGCGGCGAAATGCGGCGGGCGGGCACGAGCCCCGCTCCCTCACCGGCCTCCAAAATGCCCAACCGCTTCATCTTCTGGCGGGCATAAAGCCGGCTGAAACCCTCCCCCGGGCACCCGCCGCAGCCGCCACTGCGGCACCCCACCTTGATCCCGGTCTGGCGCGCGGCAATCATAGCAGCGAGCAGATTCTGGTCGGACCGGCAGGCAAAGGCTTCTCCCACGCCATCCAGCTCCACCATCCACTTTTCCGCCGTTGCGTTTGTCATTCCTGTCCACTCTCTCCGAACTGACCCTAAGCGTGCATTGAATTACCCGCTAATACCATTTGGTTGGGTGAGTGATACTGATTGGGTAACTCATAGCCCCCGAAACAGGGGAGACCGAACCTGCTGGGCGTCCGCCGCAGAGAGGAACTTCTCGGTATAAATGTCCCGCTCAAACAGACGCCCCTGCATCAGCGCGCCGATGCACGCTTCGATCATCAGCGGTGGACCGCAGAGATAGGCCTTGTGCCCCCGGAAATCATTGTCGAACGCCGCAACGGCGGCCTCATGCGCAAAGCCGCGCGCGCCGCCCCAGTCGCTATCTGCCGGTTCGTCAGAAAGGACAGGCAGATAGCGGAAATTGGGGTGCGCCGCCGCCAGTGCCTCAAACTCATCGCTATAATAGAGTTCAGACTGGTTGCGCTGTCCGTTGACCAGCGTGATCGGGTGGGTGCAGCCTTCGGCCAGAAGATCGAAGATCATCGAACGCGGGCTCGACAGGCCAGAGCCGCCCGCAAAGAAGATCATCGGCAGATCGGCAGACTTGCGCACGAAGAAACGACCATAAGGGCCAGTCAAACTGATAGCATCGCCCACCGCCAGTTGCTCATGGACATAAGCCGTCCCTGCCCCGCCCGGCACGCGACGGATGTTGAGTTCCACCAGCCCGCCATCAGACGGCGCGCTGGCGATGGAAAAGGCCCGCGTGCCAATACCGCTGGGCAGATGCAGGTTCACATATTGCCCGGCCTGAAAATGGATGCCCTCCGCGTCATCAAGTTGCACCCACACGCCCTTGATCGTAGGCGTCAGATCCTCGATCCGCGCCACCGTTCCGGCAAAATCGCGGATCGGAATAACCTCCGCATCAGCGTCTTCCTCAATCTCGGCCTCGATGATAGTATCGCATTCAACGGTCGCACAGCAGGCGAGCGTCTTGCCCTCTTCGCGCTCAAAATCCATCAGCGCGAAGCTCGACGCGTCGCCATGATCGACCTCACCATCCACCACCACCACCTTGCACGTTGCGCACAGGCCGTGGCAGCAGGCGTGCGGCAGATAGATGCCCGCGCGCAGGGCGGCATCGAGGATGGTCTGGCCATTCTCGATCTCCAGTTCGACGCCCAAGGGCTCAATCGTCAGCGTGTGCGACACGGCTTAGCTATCCGGCATCAGGCTGTTGAGGCCCGGCGTGGACATGATGATCTTGTCCTTATGGCCAATGCCATTGGCGATGAGCGTCGCGCCGAAATCGGGCGTGAAGGCGTTCGGGCCAACCGACCATTCCGCTTTCGCCCATTCGAGCTGCCCGAAATCGGGATCAGGTCCGAGCAAGGGCGCAACAACCTCGTCCAGATAAGCCCCCAGCGTCATATCCTTGGGCACGAAGGTGATGGAGGGGGCGGCGAACAGCAGATGCCGGTCCCAGCAGAAATAGACGATCTGATTGTCGCCATAGATTTCCGCACGATCACTCGGCGGGAATTTATACTCTCCGATTGCAGCTACAGCCATGGGATTGTCCTTTCAAAATTGCTCTTGGCGCTCCGGCGAAGGCCGGAGCCCTGCGGCGTTTCAAAACGCAGCCAGTCCTTTTCTCGCACCGCTCCGGCCTTCGCCGGAGCACAGTGGAGCAAAGCGATCAAGCCGAAGTCTGGCGCTTCCACGCTTCGAAACTCGCCTGATCGCGGGAGCCGTGATAGTCGCCATTATCCTGTCCGGGGACGAGGCCGACCCACGCCATCCACTGGCCGACATCGCCAAAGTTAGGGGCCTGGAACAGATGCGGCATCGGCAACCACGACTGAACATATTTCTCCGGCTCATCATTGAAGATGTCCATGCAGCCGTCCGAGCAGAAGTGGTAGGTTTCGCCCTCCAGCTCGACCTGACGGTGGCAATGCCGCGTCGGATCGCCCGGCTCGGTGAAGACCGCAGGCAGCTGGCAGACGTTGCAGAGCTGCGCGAGCCCGACATTGGCATAGGGCGTCCCCGCTTCGGCCATCTTGCGGATATGCTCCCAACGCGGCCGGTAATAGCGGTCGAACGTGTCGGGATATTTCGCCGACAGCCATTCCATATCTTCCTCCGAGGGAATCCAGCTATGGAAGGCGGTGCCGAACGACCATTGATACAGGCCAAGCATCAGCTGGTGCGAGGCATGGTCCGCTGATTCATTGGCAATGTCCCAGCCCTTGGGCACGCGCACGCCGTAGCGGGCAAGATCGCGGAACAGCGCGGAACCGTTTTCGACGCCGTAAATCTGCCAGGCTTCCTTCCAGCTCATCACGCGCTTGGGCAGCATATAGTCCATCATCGCGCCGACGAGCGTGAGGATGCGCAGGCCGCGCCAGAACCATTTATCCAACCACTTCTGCACGATCGGCAGATTGTCCGGGTCCTGCTCCAGCATGAACTTGATGCATTCCAGACCCAACGTCATGTGGCGCGCTTCGTCCGACTGCGCGGAGAAGCCGAACGTCACCGTCGCCATGTCGCCATTATAGGCGGCTCCCGACATGAAGGGCACGAACAGCAAATTGGTCAGCACATATTCGAACGCAAAGCCAATGGCAGTGATGAATTCGAACGGCCCGCCCGCCATCGCATCGTCAAAGAACGAGCGCGGCACGGTGTTGTACCACATCCGGTCGCGCTGCTGCGCGAAGGCGTGGAAGCCGTCATAATATTTGTTGTAGTTCGAAATCGCGTGGATCTGCGTCTGTGCGTGGCGGATTTCGTCGAGCGACTGCATCTGGCAGGCAACCTGCGTGCCCACGCCTTCAAACTCGCGACCAATGCGAGCAAAGCCCTTGTGCGCGGCATATTCGCCGGGGCTGATCGCTTGCAGGAACAGCTTGAGCGCCGTCAGGTAACGCGCATCGGTAATGTTGAGATGGCCGTTATTCTGCGCGTGCGCGTCCACAATCGCGTAGAATTTCCGCTCTTTCTCTGCCTGATATTTCCAATAGGCGTCCATCGTCAGGCGGAACGGGTCTTCCCATTTGTCCCAATCGTGGATCTTGATCCCTTCATACTTCGTATAAGGAAAAATCTTGTCTTTGGGCTGATAGCTCGGCTCCCAACCCAGATCGCGGGTGAGGAGGGCGTAGCGTTCCTTGATCCCCAGCTTGGGGGTTTTGACGGGCATGTCCATGGGTGTGCGCTCCTAGTTCAGCTGTTCCAGCTCAGGGTGAGGCAGTCATCGTCTTCATCGACGTGACCGGACAAAGTGATGAGGTTGATGTGCA
>CALMZE010000042.1 GCA_937870585.1 uncultured Sphingomonadales bacterium
GCTGGGAATGAACCCCAGATCCTCACGAACATGCTGCTCGCCGATCAGCCTGACCGGAACCTGCCGCCCGGTCGAGATGGTGATCGTCGCGCCGAAGAACCGTTCGAGCATGAAGATGCCCTCGGCATGATGCCGCAAGGCGCGATGCCGGAAATCGGCGGTGATCGCCTTGGACTCGTCGAACCACTGGTGAAGCGCGAGATAGTCCTCCGCGCTTCCGCCCCATTTGCGGACCGAGGAGAGGGCATGGTGAAAGCAATGCGCCATGTCGCCCTCCTCACCATTGGTGGCCATGATATTCGCTCGTCCCGATGCGAATATTCATGTCCAGTTCGATTGTGTCTGCGGTCACATCGAAGACGAACTCGCCATAACCGCCCTCGCTATTTTCCCACCCGCCATGCTCTTGACCAAGCAGCGCATAGCAGAGGTCCTCGATCGCCTCGGGGACCGAAAGCGTGACTTGCTCGACGTCATCCGAGCAGTAGGACCGGCGCGACAGCGTGACCTCGCCATTGGGCAGAGTAGCGGTCTCCTCGCCGCAGAACGCATCGACCGCTTCGATCTGTCCGCTGTCGCCGCCGCCGTCGAACGTCACCGTCACGCGCGTGATCCCGGCGGGAGCAAGGACGGCGAACAAGGCGCGCTTGTTGGGTTCGACGAGCTTTCGGGCCTCAGCCTGTTCTGCGTCCAGACGCTGCAGCAACGCGGCGATATCGATTGCGGATGGCGGGCTTGCGGGAATGTGTTGGGAATCTGCCATATTGATCTCCTGAAATGGCAAAGGCCCGGCGCTGCTGGCCGGGCCTTGGGGATATGGATGGAAAAGCAGGGCGGCTGACGCCGCCGTGCCGGTGTCATTCAGCTGCGATCGCGTAGGCGCTCTCATCTTCGTCGAGGAAGGCTGGCAGAGCGTCATCGCCAGCGTCGTCAGTATCCAGGTCATGCGCTGGCGGCGTGCGCAGCGGTTCGGGCAACCATTGCGCATCCTCGAGCAGCCGTTCGGCCTCGCGTGCCATATCGCCTTTCTTGAGGTGATCGATCATGCCTGCGAACTGTTCGCCGCGGGCTTCGGCAACATCGGCCAGAATGCGCGGCTTGGTGACACTCCGGAAATAGCCGTCAACGGTCGGTCGCCATCCTGCCGCCACGAGATCGAGGCCGACAGCGTTCGCCAGAATATGGCTATGGGCGAGGCGACGCTCGATGCTGTGCTTCGACACCCGGCCATTGTCGTATTTGGGTACGATTTCGCATTGGGCGTTCACCGCCAGCGAAGCACAATGGGCGAACAAGGCTGCCTGATCGTCACCGTCCATGGCAAGCAGCGCCGCCCACAGATCGGCATCCGCCTCGGGCAACCGATCCTCCCAGTAGCGGGCGCGCTCGGCAAGACTGCGGGCGGGTGCACTGTCGCGCAGGCCTGACGGCGGATTGGCGAAGCTGACATCGTGGACCGCGATTTGCAGGCAGCTTTCCCGGCTCGCGAAATAGCAGGTCTGCAATACCAGGGCGTGAAGCACGGCTGCAAAGGCCGTGGCCGGGCTCTGCGCCAGCGCATCCTGCAAGGCGAGCGTGCGCCATGCCGTCAGATCGGCAACGAGACGGTCCGGCAGAGGCTTGAGGCCTTCGTCCACCTCATCCTCGTCTTCGATCGCTGCGGCACCACTGGTCTGCGAGCCGGTTTGCGCGTCGCTTCCGACGGCACCGTCTACCGCATCCGGCTCGCCATCGATCGCATCGGAGCCAGTGGCCGGTTCGTCTTCGGGACGGACATAACCCCGTTCCACGCACAAGGAGCCATCGCGTTCGATCGAGACGAACACGCCAGCAAGCGCCATATCGGCACCGTCAAAGACGAGTGATCGATCGACGAGTTTGCCGATCTCGGCGTTGATCGCGTCGAGCCGGTCATAGATGTCCTGCGGCACTTCGCGTTCATCCGCCCATTGCGCCTCGATCTCCTCGGCCTCGCTTTGCAAGGCGGCAAGGCGGGTCTGCTCGTCATCGCTCATGACGACCTCTGTCCCGCTGATTTCGCGGTGGCCGTTGGTGACAGGCCAGGGCATATCGACCGCTGTCGCCACCCATTTCCATCCTTCGGCCGCGATCGTCTCGCCTGCCTCGCGCAGCTTGTCGGCGACCAGCGTGTCGAGCAGAGCCGGGTCGGTCAGCCAGCCGCCATCATCGTCTTCGAACAGGTCGCGCATCACACCGCCCCCGGCTGCGACATAGGCGTCGATAGTGACGAAGCGGACCCGCTTATCCGCCACCCGCACGCTGTTTTCGGTGAGGCGCTGACGAATATAGGCGGCAGACTTGTTGAAGCTGTGGGCCAGCATCTCCCACACCTGCTCCTGGCGGGCATGGTCATCCGAAACGGTGAACGCCATCAGTTGTTCGAGGGTCATGCCATCATCGGCATAGATCTCGCACAGGGCCGGCGCGACCGAAGCCAGCTTCAGACGCTGGCGCACGACGGCAGGCGTCACGCCGAAATGAGCGGCGATGTCCTCGGCCGCGCTGCCTTTGTCGATCATCGCCTGCATGGCGCGGAACTGGTCGAGCGGATGAAGCTGCTCGCGCACGGCATTTTCGGCGTAGCTGTCTTCTTCGGCCGAGATGTCGGTGCTGGCCGCCTTGACGATGCACGGGACGAGCGCCGTGCGCGCCAGCCGCTTCTGCTTCACCAGCAGCTCAAGCGCGCGATAGCGCCGGCCACCGGCCGGAACCTCGAACATGCCGGTTTCCGCGCCGTCCTCGTCGAGAACGGGCCGGACATTGAGGCTTTGCAGCAGAGTGCGCCGCGCGATGTCGTCGGCAAGCTCTGGGATCGATACCCCGGCCTTGATCCGGCGGACATTCGATTGGGACAGGACCAGCTGGTCGAACGGGATGTCGCGCGACGGACTGAGGGTGATTTTCGCAGGCTGTTTGCCCATGTGGTGTCTCCATGACAGGCCGCCGCGAGACTCTCTCCCGGCTCCTGAGCCCATCACGAAACTTCCGGCCCTCCTCTTCCTCTGGGCCGCGGCAGGCGGGCCGGCGCGCCGCCCGGCCATCACGCGGCCGCCCGGGAAGATGCAGCGCGCCGGGCCTCGTGTGCGACCGGCTCATCGGCATCATTGGCCGCATCGCGGCCCGAGGCCGATGGACCATGCTCAAGCAGGAAATTGGCCGCCTTCGATGCAGCGCTTGCTGCGCGCAGGATGGCGCGGTTATCCTCGCGAATGATCTCCAGCCACGAACCGATATAGTCGGCATGGCGCACCGTCGGGCTGATCCCGAGGGCCGCGCAGACGAAAGCGCCGGTCATCTCGGCGATCAGCTCCTCGCGGCCATAGTCCTTCGATCCGAACGCCCCGGTCTGATCGCGATCGAGCCGGCTGCGATGACCGGTCCAGTGCCCGAGTTCGTGGAAGGCGGTGCGGTGCCAGTTCACCGGATCGCGAAAATCGTCGGGCCGGGGCACCGCGACATAGTCATGCGCCGGGCTGTAGTAAGCTGAGGCGCCGCCGATTCTGAAATCGGCACCGGTCGCCCGGATCAGCGCATCCGCCTGTGGCAGGATCAGCCCGTCCGGAATGGGCGGCGGCGGAACGTAGACATGGTCAGGCAAACCCTCGCACTGGTCGACCGAGAAGACCGTGAAGGTACGCAGGAACGGGATACCGCCGACCGGGTCGCGCCCTTCGGCGGCCGCCCGGCGCTGCTCTTCGCCGGGCACGAAGCGGCGTGTGTAGATGATCGGCACCCCATACTCGCCGCGTCGCACGGTGCCGCCGAGTGCCGAGGCCTGGCGGAAGGTCAGAAAGGCATGGGCAGAATAGCCGTTGGAGACCACGGCATCCCACAAGGTCAGAATGTTGATGCCGCTATAGGCCCGCTGGCTGACCGCATTGTGCGGCATACCGACGCCCGCATTGGCGCTGGTCCATGGTTGGACCCATGGCACGCGACCGGCCTCAAGGTCGGCAATGATCCGGTCGGTGATCTGTTGATAGAGGTTGGCGCGCCCGGCGGCCGGGCGCGATGGGTTACGAGATGCCATCGCATGATGCTCCGCGACGGACTGCGGCAAGCCTCTCTCGCCGCTCTCCATCCGTCACGGATTGACGGCCGTTCTCTCACTCTGGCGGGGCGTTGCGGGGCAGCCGCCCCGCTCGAAGGGGTCCGCCGAGACCGAAAGGGCTCGGCGGCAGGGGAAGGCCTTCCCCCACCAGTGCCTAGAAACCAGTCCTCGACAATTCGCCTTTGCGGGGCTGCAAGCGCACCAACATGGCGCGGGCAAGATGTGACGGAATGCGACGATGCAGCGACCACAGGTCCGCTGCATGACAGTCGCGCAGGCGTCGTCCGCTGCTGCACGGACAGGGCCAATGCCCCTTGGGACGCGGCAAACGAAGTATACGCAGATAATAGAGGATGTCCCTGCGCCGGTTCGCGATACCCAGCGCATCGGCATAGGCTTCTTCCATGCCGTTCATTCCATGTGCGCGCTCGCCGAAAGGCCAGCTGCCAGTCTTTTCAAACCAGAATTGCCCGAGGAAATATTCGCGCAGCGGCCCCGAAAGATAGGCGGCAATCCCGGTGTCGTATGCCGTCGCCAGCCAGTTTTCCCAGACCGTGACACAGCAATCGCCGTCGCCGTTGATATGATGGTCGGGATCGCGGGTAATGCGCCCGCCCGTCTCGAAGACGCGGGGTTCGATGCGTGGATAGGTCGGCGACAGCTCGATCCTGATGGCATATTGGGTCAGCGGACCTTCCGGGTCGCAGGCGCCGTTGCCGTCCGTGACGAGGAAGGTGCCTTCGACCAGAATAGCGTCGTTCTTGCAGGTCGCCCGGAGGCCGGGTTGGTCGAACGCGATTGCGGCTTCGACCTCGGACAGCGTCAGCAAGGCAATTGTCTCAGCGCGTCCAGGGGCGCGACTGGGAACCGCTGCGCTGCACCTCATCCACCGCACGACGCGCGCGCTCCAGCTCGGCGTCGTGGGTTCCGCCCAGCAACAATGCCGGTGCGCCAATCGGGGCTTCCTCCGGCATGACACTGGCGATGGCGCGCTTCACCAAAGTCGGACCGAGCCGCCGTTCCAGCTCGGCAGGAACCGTGTCGAACGGGCTGGCGCGCAGATACTGCGCGAAATCCTGCCGGGCCTGCGCAAGCCAGCGGAAAAAATTGTCACGCTTGCGCGGCTCTTCCGGCCATTTGTCGGCGAAGTTCTCGGCCGGATTGACGGGGTTTGCGACCCAGGCGATCCCGTCATGCTCGACGATATAGCGATCCATATTGGTCAGGATGGTTTGCAGGGCAGCCGAGAGCGACGCCTCCTCATTATAGGCGTGTGCCGCCAGCGTCGTGATGATGATCGAGATCGGCTTATGCTCGCCGTCTTTGGCGAACATGCAGTCGCGGTGGCGCTTCAGAAGCTGGATGGCCTGCTGGAGCGGAGTACGCACTTTATAGTCCGGGATCTCATCGACGCTGGCGGTGATCCGTTCGCGGGCCGCAAGCGACTTTTTAGCCTCGGTCAATCGGACCCGCATCCGGCCCTTGAACCAGGCGGCATAGCCATAAGGGTTGCTCTGCAGCCAGTCGTCCGTGATCAGCGCATAATCATGGCGCTGATTGTCGGTGATCGCGATCGCGTGACCGCTCAGATCGCCATCCGATGCCAGCGAGCGGAAGCCTTTGGCCAGCAACTGAGCCTGATAACGCTGCGCGTCGGGCAGCGCTGGCAGAACATCCATGTGGAACTGCGCGCCTTCGGCATAATTGAGGGTCCAGCAGCGACGGCGTTCATCGGGGCGCGCCATATTCCGTGCCCGCGCATACAATGCGACCTCGTAGCCGACAGCGTCCTTGAGCTGCTTCTGGGTGAGCGCGGATTTCGTCCCCTTGACCCGGCAGATCAGATCGACGTCATACTCGTCGGCATCGGTCAGCGGGCGCGTGACGGTTCCCAGCAGGAAGGAACCGTGCGGCGAGATGGCGGGATCGAGATCCGCCAGCGTGGATTCCGGCCGGTCGAGCCAGCTACCCAGTGCCTGATAGCGCTGCCGGGCTTCCTCGAACTTGCCGGGCGGGATGTCGAGCGCGGCGGCGATCGCTTCGAGGATATCGTCGTGCGACCTGGCCAGTCGCTTGTCGTGAACAGTCATCAGGGCACCTTGTGAAACGGAGTGAATTCGTCGGCGGGCGTGCCGAAGAAATAGGGCTGCAGGATTGGCTTCTGGACACGGGCTTCGGCGAAGGCGCGGTCCTTGAGGCTGCGGATGCGGCGGGTGTCATCCAGCGAATAGAAGCCGTCCGGGACTGGCTGGCTGACCCGGAAGACGGCGCGGCGCTCATGCTCATCGCCGGTCAGGATCTTGGCGATGCCCAGCGACCCGTGCGATTGACCCGCCATGAAGATGCTGGACAGCTGCGGCGCGATCCTCGCTGCGCCATAAGCGGCGCGCAGGGACTTGATGTCGTCAAGACAGCCGACGCTGAGGACATTGATCTGATCGGCTGGCCAGCCGAGCGTGCCGATGGCTTCGACCACCGCGAGTCCGGCGGGGTTTTTGGCCCAAAGGCCGCCATCGACCAGTCCGACACCGTTGGCGGTCACATGCTGGGCGAAATAGGTGGGTGCCGCCGCCGTCGCCATGGCCGCGTCGATCGCCAGTTCGCGGCAATCGGTCTGCAACCGGGGATGGTGCGCGGTCTTGAAGACATAGACGCCCTGGGTCTGGGGATGCCATGCCGGGATCACCAGCCGGGTCTGCGCTTCACCCAGCAGCCGGTCACCGAGAACGCCATGCAGGGCGTTGCGCAGCGGTGCGGCGCTATATTTGGGTCCCCACAGCGCCCAGCGCCCGGTCCGCAGGTGGCGCTCCAGCCAGCCCAGCAATCCTTTCCGGCTCTGCGCGAAGATCGCTGGACCTTCTTCTTCATAGAGGCGAAGAATATCGGCAGCACGCAAGCCGAGGGCGAGACCAATGGCGATGATCCCGCCCGTCGACGTGCCTGCGATGAGGTCGAAATAGCGCCCGATCGGCTGTTCGAGATCCTGTTCGAGATTGGCGAGAAAGGCCGCAGGGAAGGTTCCCCGGATGCCGCCGCCATCGATGGTCAGGATACGCTTCACCGCAGGCACCCCAAGGCTTAGTGCTTGTTGTCGCGCGGGGGCATCGGATCATTGCCGGGCGCTACCGTGTCGGAATCGCGCCAGCGCCCATCGCGGCCCTGAATACGCACTTCGCCGCCACCCAGATTGCGCACGGTCTGCTTGGCGGCCTGTTCCGCGCTGCGCTGAGTCGAATGAACGCTGCTGGCACGCTGCGCGCCAGCGGCCTTTACCGCCCAACCGTTAGGGTGCTTCGTTACATACCGGTCTGCCATTACACATCTCCTTGACTCGACTCGCCTTAACCGCATATAAACTATTCTCATCGAACGTCAAGGTTCGCATAGTTTCTATACTGATGGAGAATCGCCAAGGTGCGCTGGGGTGTCGAGCAACGACTGGAGTTTATCGAGTTCCGCCTGTTCTGGGAGGGCACGATCAACCGCGCCGACATTATCGACTGCTTCGGGGTTTCGACGCCGCAAGCATCGAAGGATCTGTCGCTTTATCAGGCGCGTGCCCCCGGCAACATGCTCTATGATGCACGGGCCAAGCGCTACGTCGCGGCCGATGCCTTTGTGCTGCGATTTCTCGACCCCGATCCCTACAAATATCTTTCGCAATTGCGCGCGGTTGCCGAGGGGATGTTGCCGGCGAGCGAATCATGGATCGCGGCCATGCCCTTTGCGGACGTGGCGCTTACACCGAAGCGCGAGATCGACATCGCCGTCTTGCGGCGGGTGCTCGAAGCGGTGCGCGAGAAGCAGTCGATTGACGTATTCTACCAGTCGATGAACAGCGACCGGCCCGACCCGATCTGGCGCCGCATGACGCCGCACGCCTTCGGATATGATGGCTTCCGCTGGCACGTGCGCGCCTATTGCCATGTCGAGCGCAAGTTCAAGGACTTCCTGCTTCCCCGAATTCTCGAAGTTGGAGAAAAGGGTGAACCCGGCCAGTCTGGCGAGGATGACTGGCTCTGGAACAGCTATTTCGATGTCATCATCGGGCCGCATCCGGAGTTGACGGAAGGGCAGAAGAAAGTTGTCGCCAAGGATTATGGCCTCGAAATCGGCACAACGGTACTTTCCGTGCGCTATGCGATGCTATTCTATGTATTGAAAAGACTCGGTTTACTTGACGATGCGGCGAAACGCAGTGCGCATACCCAGCATATCGTCAATGTAAACCGCAAGGAGACGCAAGCCGCGCTCGAGCGGGCCGAGTTTCGGCTGTAGAGCATGGACGGGAGACGGTAGTGCCGATGGGGGCGAAACTCGAAGACATCAAGAATGGTGCATCGGTGCGCGGCGTTGCCTCGAGCCAGCCGGTCCATGTGATTTCGGTCGACTGGATCGGCGATCAGGCGATCAATGTGGTCTACCGCGACCACAATGGCGCTGTTGCCGAGGCTGTCCTCTACCGGGATGACGAGCATCGCCTTGAGGTCGAGCAGAGCGGCCGTCCCTGGTCCTTCGATGCCGATGGCGCGCTGTTGCGTCTGGTGACCGAGGCCAACCGGATCAAGCTGGCGCATTATTTCGATCCCTATCTCGCCATCCACACCAGCATGGTCGATCCGCTGCCGCACCAGATTTCGGCAGTCTATGGCGAGATGCTGCCGCGTCAGCCACT
>CALMZE010000043.1 GCA_937870585.1 uncultured Sphingomonadales bacterium
CCTGCAGATCCTTGTGCACAAGGCCAAGAAAACGGTCGTAGGCCACGGTGTCGCCGCTGTGGGCCGTGGCTGTCAGAAGGAGCAAATGCCGCTCGCTGTCCGCCGCCAGGCGTTCCAGCAAACCGTAGCGTTGATGCTTGCCACGTTCGTTGCCGACGCAGGCGTGCGCCTCATCGACAATGACAAAGGGCGGGCAAGCCCGGGCAAAATCGTCTCGGCGACTGTCGGCCTTGATGTAGTCGAGGCTGACGACCGTATAGGGATAAGCCTCGAACAGAGGCTGGGCGAGCGGCAGTCCGCGTTCGAGCCGGCTTGCGGTGCTGGACGTGACCGGAACGGCGTCAATGCCGAAGCGAGTCTTCAGTTCTCCGAGCCATTGTTCGACGAGGTGTGGTGGGCAAAGCACCGAAAATGCATCGACCTCACCCCGGTCCAACAGCTCACGCAGGATAAGGCCGGCCTCGATCGTCTTGCCGATGCCGACATCATCTGCGATCAGAAGCCTCGGCGTCGCCATACGCAGCGCCATCAGCAGGGGGACAAGCTGATAAGTCCGCGGCTCGAACGCGAGTTGGGCCGCCGACCTGAAGGGACCTGCGCCCCGGCGGAGGGTCAGGCGCATCGCATCCGCCAGCAGTGCCGCTTTGGCCTGAACCGTCATGGCCGCATCGGCGGGAAGATCGAAACGGGCGGGCTCGACCGGCAGAAGTTCGAGCGCCGGATCGAGGACAACGGTGTCGCTGCCGCCTCCCGAGAGAGGGCGAAGCGCGAGGATACCGTCTTGCGGCGATGGGAGCGCAACCCACTCACGGCCGCGCGCTCGAACCAAATCCCCTGGCGTAAAATTCACTGTCATCGATCTAATCCCCGAACATCGAGCGCATCGCGTCGGGCACGCCCGCAGTGACAGCTTCCGGCAACTCAAACAGCGTCCAGCCCTTGGCCTCCGCATACTGGCGCGTTGCTTCGTTCAAGGGAGCGATGCAAGCAGCGACGAAATGGCTACGCCACGCAAAACTCATTTCCTGGTCGGAAAAGGAGACGGGCGGGCCATCCGGGGGTGAAAGCCCGGCGTCCTTGAAGGCATTCGCCCATCCCCCACCCTCGACCGACTCAACCGGCGCTGCGGCAAGCACCACTTGTCCGCGCGCCACATCGACGAGCATTTGTTTCGCGTCATCGCTCGTCCGGTCGATCAGCTCGTGATCCGGCTGGTTGAAGTAGGAGAGCAAGCACCGATAACACCCGCGCACGCAGGCCTCTCCACCGTGGCTCACGAGCACCTTGGCATCGCCTGCCGCGATTGCTTCGTCCACCTTCTCGAAGTGCATGAGACTCAGCGCTTCACGCGCCACCTTACCGAGCGCCTGCGGATTTTCGATCAGGCGACTCAAAACGCCGGCGCCGCCCTCCGTAGCCTCATAGGCCAAGACAGCGCGCCGGTTGTCGCGGGCGGGCAACGGCTCGCCGAGAACCTCGCCTTCCTCCAATTGGAAGACGACCTCAATGCCTCTCATCAGGGCGTGCTGAACGGTGACGATCGTCTCGAGCGCATAGGCCGTCGGCTCGTTGAACCGGAAAAGCAGTGCGTTCTTGTGGTCCCGCACGATGGGAACGATCCGAACCGGCCTCACGACGTCCGGCGGCACATCCACGTCGGGATCTTCGTCGTCGGATTTCGCCCAGTAACCGCTGCGCGGGTCGATATAGAAGCCGAAGACCGTCTGGTTTGCTCGTCGCTTCAGCCCTTTGTTGATCCGGCTGATCTCGGCGCTATTGGCGTATTGCAGATTGAGGATCGAGGCGTCCTCGCAGCGGAAATCGGCTTCAGTGATCTGCACTCGGCCGTCACGTTTCGGCCAGGAAAACACTGTCTGAATATCGAAGCCTTGCCGAACGCGCTCTTCGTCATTCGCCGTGATCCGTTCGGCCGGCGCGGCCTCGACGTTGTCAATCCTGAGCGTCCGTTGCACGGGCGTCTCACCGGCCATCGGGCTGTTGCAGGCGTGGCAGCGTTCGACCTCGCCATCGTGGCACGCGCCGCAGTTCGAGCAAATGAAAATATCCCTGGTGGCGAGTTCCGCCCCGTCACCGTTTCGCACTTCCGGCGGCAGTTTCGCCTTCATGACCCGGTAAGCGCGGCCTTCATGATAGATCAGGCTACGCGGCCCGAATTCCGAGATTGCCAGGAAACGCGCCCGCTGGAGGAAGGAGCCGGTTTTCCCCTCGCCGGGAATGAAGGCGTAGAGCGGCAAGCGGGGGAAATTGTAGCCCGGCAGGAAGCCTTCGGTCGCGAGATAGCGGTAGGAGTAGAAATCCGAGCCGTTCGAAGCCTTTCCTTGTTCGAGAATGGCGATCTGATCGCTCGCCTGCATCTGCGAGGCCTTGATGCGACGACGATCCGCGGCCGAGAGGCCTGTGATCTCAGAGCGGGCATTGGCTTCGATCAGCTGTGTTCGGGCGGAGTTGTAAAGCTCCCGCCATCGATCGAACGCGCGATCGAAATCCTGCGGCGCACGCTGGGCGACCGAGGAAACAAAGTCATCCGGTTCACTCATCCAGACCGGCTTACGGCCATCCACCGAAGCAAGAATCTGATCGAGAACGCGCTTCATCGGCGCGCGCGTCGCATTTGCCAGTTCAGGCCGGTCGATTACTTCATGGACCTCCGCTTTCAGCGGGTATCCTGTCTGCGTCAGGTCGAGGATTTCCGGGATGTCCGGAGACAATGCGAGCTTCGCCTCGGCAAGCCAGACGGCGTGCAGGTGCGAGCGGACGAGCTCTTCATTGGTGATGTCGAGGGCAGGAGGGCGAACAACGCCGGCCACCATCTCGTTGCGCCGTTCGAAGAAATACTGGTCGTGAGGCGATTGGGCCGCGCAATAAGTCACGATGACCGCGGCCTGCCCGGAGCGACCCGCACGGCCGGCGCGTTGAGCGTAGTTGGCCGGCGTCGGCGGCACATTTCGCAGATAGACGGCGTTGAGGGCCGAAATATCGACGCCGAGTTCCATGGTCGGCGAACAGAACAGGGCGGGCAAAAACTGCTCCGACTCGCCTGCCGCCCTAAGGTCAGCGGCGCTTTTTGCGAGATTCTCCCGGTCCTCCTTCTCGTGCCGGAAGCGCCACTCGCGCCATTCGCGTTGTCTCTGGGACACCTGAGCCGTGTGTTCACGGCCTTCGAGACCCCAAAAGCTGCTCTGACCAGCTTTTAGATCTGCGGCGATTTCGTTGTAGAGATCGTGAAAGTAGCGGTTGCCTTGCGCTGCTCGGCTCCGAAGGGCCTCACCGGGCACGACACAGACAGCTGACGGCGACAGGCGCCACCCTTGCAGATCCTTCTCCAGATCGACGCGCGAGACCAATCCCTCCCGCGCGAGGAGGTCCATCAGGCCGGTCATGACCGTCAGGTAGTCATTCTTCCCCAGCTTGATCCCGATGACACTCTTGCGATTGATGAGGCGTCCGATACGGGAATTATGGCCGGCGCGGATGATCGTTTGTTCCTCCCGCAGGCCCACTTGATCCTTGCCCGGGGCCTGCAGGAACAGGGTCGTTCGGCTTCGGGGCGTCTCCTTGATGTCTATAGTCCACGGGGCGCGCAGCAGGTTACGGGACTTCTGTGCGACGCCTTCGAGAACGGTCGGGTCGAGCGCTTCCGTCCCGACGGCCAGGCCGTCGAGCATCGCGCCGAGGAGTTTCTTCAGCATCACCTTTCGCGCGGGCGCATCGAGTGCCCCGAATTCCGGCCGGATGGCGGTCAGGCGTTCGGTATCTTCCACGATGTCATCGATGCCGATGAACTCGACATCAATGAGCTTGAGAACGGAGAGGCTCGGATTGGTGTAGCGCCATCCCCTGCGCAGGTCCGTCCAAAGCCGATGTGCGAGAACCTTTTGAAGGGAGCGTTGAGCGTCCTCGCGGATCACGGCTCCTGCCTCGGGGTCCAGCATCCAGTGGATGCGCGCATCCCGGTTGGCGGCAGTGAAGCCGAGCGCCCTCACGATCCGCAGACCGAACTCGTCCTCGGTCAAGCCATCGTCGCCTGCGTCCAGGACGGCCCGCAGGATCGCTCCGCGCAGGAGGCTGACGAACAGAAAATCGTTGAAGTGCCCCGCCTGAAGGGCGGCGTCCTGACGATTGTCCGTGAAGCCGAGCAGCTTGCGCTTGTCCGTGGGAACGCCGCTGTTGCGCCTGTTCATCCATTCGAGCGCGGTCGCCATGAGAAGCGTCGTGGCCGAGCTTCGGCCCTCGCCCGACAAGCCCGCCAGTTTTGTGCGCTCGCGCATGCTGGGATGCGGTTGGTCGAGACAGCACGGGCAGAATCCGAACTTGCCAGGTATGAACCAGAAAGTCTTCCCCGATGAGCCGTATCGCCCGTCCGGAGCGACCGCGACCATCTGCGGCGCTCGCCGTTTCCGGTTCGCGCGCAGCCGTTCGACGCCATTGCGCTCCTCTTGCCAATCCTCTGGATAGGATTCGATCTCACCCGTGAAACGGTATTCGGGATCACCGTCGCCCGTGGGGGTCAGGTAGCCCGCGGCGTCTCCCTCCTGATCATCGAGCGGCGCGTCATCGATGTTCCTTGGCAGGAACAGCGTCCCTTCGCCGTCCTCAGTCTTGGTGACGACATGAACCTCATGTCCGCAATACCGACAGAAGCGGGTTGGATAGAGCCGATGGCCCGGCGCGCTGGGGTCTTCGAGCTGGCCTTCGAACAGAACATTTCTGGGCTTCTCGGTGAGCGTGGTGAAAACCTCTCCAGCGCCGGAGATGAACTGATGGAGTTTGAATGCCAGAAATGCACCTGTCCCCAATCCACCCCGTTCCGTTTCCGGGAGGCTGATGCGGGTCAGAAATGCCTCAAGGCTGCTTCGGCAGGTTTCGAACTCCACGCCGCTGTCCTTTGAGAGCAGCGCTACAGCCTTTCCAAAATCAATCGGCTTCTTGCGCTTAAGTTCCTGCGCGTCCTCCAGCCCAATCGCCAGCTCGGCCCATACCGCCAGCGGGTGTTCTTTCAGCACATCGTCCGCCAGATTATCCGGCAATGTAGATGTCAGCACAGACGCGAGCTTCGGCCGCGCATCTTCGAGTTTCAACCGATCATCCGTCGCCCGTCGAAGCGACTCGTCGATGACCGATTCCGGGCCGATGGACGTGCCGAAAAGGCGGGACGCAACGTCCGCTACGGCCTGCGCGCGGTTTGCATCTGATCCTTCGCTCGCCATGGTGGCCGAGGTTCCGATGCAGATTGGCGCCTTGTCCGGCGTGCAACGGTTGCGAAGGCGACGAACGAGGATCGCGACATCGGCGCCCTGCCGACCGCGATAGGTATGCAACTCGTCGAGGACGATAAAGTCCAGTCCGCTAGCGTTCTCTATGACCTTGGTGTCGAGGCTGTCCTGCCGCGTCAGAAGCAGCTCAGCCATCATGAAGTTGGTCAGCAGAATGTCAGGCGGGTCTTCCGCAATCCGCTGCCGGTCCTCCTGGCTTTCCTGGCCCGTGTAGCGGCGTACGATCGGCTTTATCTCATTGGGCAGGCCGGACTGGGAGATGAACCTTTCGATCTCCTTGATCTGGCTGTTGGCCAATGCGTTCATCGGATAAACAATGATCGCGCTGGTTTTGCGTGGCCTCCCAGCCTTCCGTGCACGGACAATTGCATCGACGACTGGCACAAAGAAGCAGAGCGACTTGCCCGACCCAGTTCCGGTGGTGACGACGTAGCTCTGGCCTGCCCGAGCCTTCGCGATCGACTGCGCCTGGTGGCGGTGAAATTGTACAGGCGTGGCTCCAAACCGGAATATTCTTCCGGTCGCTTCGTCCAGATCGCCGGAGGCGACGAGAGCGTCGACGCTAGGTCCTTTGAGATACTGAGGGTTTATCGACAGAAGAGGATCGGGCCAAAATCGACCCCTATCGTAATGGCGGTTTATTTCGGTGCGCAAATCATCCGAGCGAATACTGCTAAACGAGCGTGTGAAGCGGGCATATGAATCGATGAGGCGTTGATCGAACTCAAAAGCCTTCATTTTATAAATCTCTCGGTGAAATTGTGGCATAATCCCGCAGGAAATAGCTCGACCGAGCAACTTTCCTACGCAAAAGGAAACCCTCGAGACCTACGTCGACCTCTTAGTCAGGGCAAACACACCCGAATTGGCTGCCGCGCCTGTTCGTGGCGGCGATGTTGGGACTAAGCGTGCGCCTTGACTACGGAGTTCCCAATAATTGCGCGACTAAACGGCTTCGTGCAAGCCACTTGCGGAGAGTGCAGGCAGATCGAATCCTGAGCGCCGGCGGGTTCAACAAGAGAAGCGTGTGGCCGCTGAGAGCCTGTTTGGAAAATGATCTGTGGCCCCATCCTGACCGCCGTCAGGCGAGAACTCAACTTAGCAATCCGTCCGAATTCAGAAGCTAGCTCTGGGGCCGGCGTGGCGATCGCGGCCTCGCCGGACGTGATGATGTACTTCTCGATCATGAACAACTCCGTCATAGCGCCCGCCGCTCGGCCGTGACATGACTGACGCCGAGCGCCCGCGCGAAGCCCTTGAGGCAGCGCTCCGCGTCGTCGGCTGCACGATGGCGCTTCGGCGCCCGCTCAAGCCACCGAGCGAACCGCGCCGCCCCAGCGGTGTCGAGCCGGTCGACAAGATCGTTGACGTCGCCGATCCCCCAGGTCGGCTCGATCTCGGCCGCCTCGTAAAGTGTTTCGGTCCACCACACTTCCACGGCGGGCGCGTCGGAATAGACGATCGCGCCCGTCGCCAGCGCGTTGAGGCGCGCCGCGACGAGGGCAGGCGACAAGCCTGCCTCCAGTTGATCGCGCTCGATGCCGTGGATCGACTGCGCGTTCCAGTCCCAATGATCCCAATATTCGGCGGGCTGGATCAGCGCCGAACAGGTGATGATCGGCTGATCGACGCCACGCCAAATGGCGAGGCCGACTTCGATCGGATAGCTCTCGGCGCCAAGGCCCGATGCCTCGAAGTCGAGCAAGAAGATCGGGAAAGGAAACGAGCCGCTCATCGCCGCGCCTTCCCGCTTTCCCTAAAGTCCGGGTCTGGCTTCTGCCGGCGCAGCCGCGCGCGAATTTCGACGAGCGAAGCGGGCCGATAGTCCCACAGCTCGACGCCCATGTCGCAGGACAGGTCCGTTCCCGATAAGCGTCCGTGCATGTGGCCAAACAGATGGATCGCGCCCTTCTGGGCGTCGGGCCAAGTCCGCATCGGGTAGTGGCAAAGCATGATCTTCTGCCCGTCGACCTCGATGCGCGCCAATTCGTCGATCGACGCCCAGGGCAGCGCGAGCGTCGCCGGCGCATCCTCGTCATGATTGCCGACAATCAGGTGTTTCGTCCCGTTGAGCCGCCAGAAGATCGCCGCCGCGTGCGCTTCGTTGGACGAGACGACGAAATCGCCCAGATGCCAAACCGTGTCCTGGGGCGCGACGCGCGCATTCCAGCGCTGCACCATCGCTTCGTCCATCTCGTCCGCGTCGCGGAAAGGCCGCTTCGCCAGCTCGATGATCCGGCGATGGCAGAAATGCGTGTCGCTGATGAACCACGTCGTCACTCCCCACCTCCATGCTCGCGCAGAACCGCCGCTCCGCAGTCGTCGCAACGCGTTCTCGGCTAATGCCCGCCGGCGCGCTGCACGCCGAACACGCCGCCGCGCTCTTGCGCTCGATGGCTGCGACGATCGCGTCAACCCGCGCATCGCCCGGCTCCGCGTCAAGGCAGAGATAACTGTTCCTCGGCGCGCACGATCAGGGGCGGGGCGACGGCGGCACGCGCGCGCTCGATCAATTCCATCCCGCTGGGGAAGCCGCCGAAGCGCAGGGGCGTGCGAGGATGTGGGGGATACAGAAAGGACATGCGCCGATTCTCCTGCGGCCGGCGCTCGCCACGACCGCGCGAGCCAACCGCCGTTTCCATACGCGGCGTCCACACCGGACGCATGAGCGACCGACGCTATCTGGTAATGACTGCAGGCCGCATTCGTAAGACGCATTTTCCAACCCCACCGGCCTCAATGGCGCGCCTTCCCCGGAGCGCCGTCGCGCCTTCAACGATGCGCCGAAGATCGCGCGGCGTCACTGCTTGAATTCGAATCTGACTCTGGCGATCGCGCATTCCGGCCCGCCGCGATGCGGGGAGCCGCTTGCTCAGCCACAGCGGTGCGTGGCGCAGCGAGCGCCGAAGCGCAGGTTCAATCAGCGCTGTCCACAGGCGCCCATGGAAGCTTATTCATGGCGCGCATGTGGGCCGGTCTTGCGAAAAAGAATAATCCTTCTCGAAGATATTTGAGTCGCGACAAACGCTTGGCATTTTCGCCGGCGCGCACCGGAGTGCGCCCATGTTTGCGAAAAACAATCCCGTTTAGTCTTTCGCAACGATGCAGCGCCAGCAGGCATAAAAAACTTGTTTGAAAGGCTCGACTCAAACGGCGCGATGTGATTCGTCTTGTGCGTCAAGAGCGGAGAGACCCACCAGCAAAATAAACTGCAGCCGCATCGCTGAACGCGAAAGGGCCCGACGTAGCGTCGAGCCCCTGCGTAACCTCAACTATCAACTCCGTCCGTCCTGGCAGATGACCGGAGTTGACTCGTTCCACCCACCGGCGAACACCGGAGGACGAACCTTTATCGCCCGAGTCGGCGGCAAAGGCAAGTCCCTGTGTTTCCGGGCAGGGCAATCGCTTGAAGAACATCATTTCCAGGGTTGGGTGAGTGCGTCTGCGA
>CALMZE010000044.1 GCA_937870585.1 uncultured Sphingomonadales bacterium
GCCCCAGCCAGGCCACTCGATGCGCCCATGCCTGAGTAGAGCGACGGGCACCATGCGGAATCGCCGACCAGAACCACACGCCCCTGATGCCAGGTGGAGAGATGGACCTGCTCGGCAATGTCGAACAGCGCCGCCTCGCTGGTTTCCAACTGCGTCAGGGCCGCTTCCAGGATGGGGCCGAGGGGCTGCGGCCCGAATGCCTTGCGGATTTGTTCGGCGGGCCGTCCCTTGCGCTCGGCATCGGGATCGGCCGCATACCAGGAGAACAGCACCGTCGATCGCCGATCATCAAACGGAAAGACGGTGAATGAACGGCCGGGTTCGATGATCTGCCCGCCGATCCCACTTGGCAGGGTGGGCAGATCCTCCTGAAGCGCATAGGCGCAGATCATGGTGCCAAGGCGCTGAAGGCCGCCAAGCTCGGGCGAGAATGCGAGACGGCGCACCGTGGAGCGGATGCCATCGGCGCCGATCACAAGGTCAAACCGGCGGCGCGTCACACCGTCCAGTCCTTCAAGCGTCACTTCAGCACCATCCGCATCCTGCTCGATGGCTGTCGGCGTGGTCGAGAAGTGGATTTCCGTCTCGGGCGCGACATCCTGCAGGGTGTGCCAGACGGCATCCTCTACATCGCCTCGCATGGTGAGATAGGGATTGATCGGTATGTCGGCGAAGCTCAGGCCAGGGGACCGGTTGCCCTGCCGATCGATGACATAGGTCATGCTTTCGGCCCGGTGATCGACGAGGCGGTCTCCGACACCCAAATCCGCAGCGGCCTTTCGTCCGACCCCCATCACGGCGATGAAGTAACCGCCGCGCCGACGAGCCGGCGCACGTTCGACAATGACGGGCGTCCACCCCGCACGGTGCAACGCGATAGCGCACGCGATGCCGCTGATTCCAAGACCCACAACGAGCGCAGTGTGCTTTGCCATGATAGGCACCTTCGATAAGGATTGCATTTTAGATACGATGCGTATCTATATATATCGCATCTGCGAGATTGACAAGACGCGAAGGAGGTCCAGCTTGGCGCGCCGCACAAGAGAGCAAGTAGAGGATGCAATCGCAGCCGCGGTCCGAGCCGAGCTGACGGAACGCGGCTATCAGGGGGTCACGTTCGAAGGGGTTGCGCACCGCGCGCGCACCAGCAAACCGGTCCTGTACCGGCGCTATTCCTCGCGGGCGGAAATGGTGCTGTTCGCCCTCGGCCGCTCGCTCCGGTTCGAGTTTCCGACCGGACTTCCCGACCGTTCCCTGCGAGACGGGATTCTGTCGATGCTCCGCTATGCCCGGGAGCGGTTCGATTCCATAGGGGCGGATACGTTCCGGGCGCTCATCGGCGAAGCGGACCAGCCTACGCTCGCGCTGCTCTCCGGGGCTATGGACGCAGCCGAGCGGGCGCTCGCGGATCAGGTCATTGCTCCTGCCGTCGCGCGAGGAGAACTGGGGCCGCGGCCGCTTGCCCCAGGGATCTTGCGTGTTCCTTACGCGATTTTGCGCGAACAGATCCTGTTTCGGACGGGGCCGGCAATGACACTGGAGGAGATCACCGACACCATCTGCTTGCCGTTGCTCAAGGCCGCATCAACGTCCGTACCACATGCGCCAGAGTAGCCCGTCGCCGCGGATGAAGTGATGATAGAGCGCGGCTCCCACATGGGCGGCTAGCAGGGCGAGCAGGAGGTTGGCGCCTAGCCCATGAGGGACGCGCGGCGGAAAATCGTGGAAATCCGGCAGCGGGGCCACGCTTCCTGCGAAGATGTTCGGTCCCGCGCCGCTCAAGACGATCATGCCGATGCCGCTGGTGATCATGCCGAGGATGACAATGTAGAGAGCGATGTGAACGACGCGCGCCAGCCGTTCCTGCCATAGTGGCGAGCCCGTGACCGGCACAGGCTTCCTGTCGAAGAACCACCACCAGACGATGCGAAACAGGGTCAGCAGCAGGACGATGATCGCCGCCGGTATATGCAGGCGCAGGAAGCCGACCTTGTCAGCCGCGTCGATCGCATTGCCCGCCTGAAAACCCGAGGCAAGCGCCAGAATAATGATGATGGCGGTAAGCCAGTGGATCGTGACGGCGATCGCGCCATAGCGATCAGTCGTGCTTTTCAGCATCGTTCTCTCCTTCGAGTTTTTGCCGCAGCGCCAGCAAGATGCGGTGCGCGGTTTTTATGTCTTCAACCGGAAGACCTTCCGCGAGCGCGTTGGCGCGCGGGTAATAGGCGCTGACCGCTGCGTCGTAGGTCTGCTGACCTTTCTCGGTCAGCACGACGAGGTGCGCCCGGCGATGGTGTGGATTGGGCTGGAACTCGACCAGGCCCTCTTTTGCCAGATCGTTGACGATGCGCTGGACGTTCTGGCGGTTCGCGCCGAAATCGCGGGCGAGCCACGCCACGGGCTGCGAGCGGTCGGCCAGGGCGATGGCGCCGAGAATCTGCCACCGGGCGCTGGTCAGCCCGAGCCGCCCGGCGAGCCGGTCGCCCCAGATTAGCATCAGGTTGTTCACCCGGAACATGGTGAGGATCATTTCGGTCAAGGCGTCGCCTTCCGGGCTGCGGGCAGGATCGTTCATTTGTCATGACCTACCTTTATTGACATCATGGTGTCAAGATAATATGTGTCTATTGCTACGAAATGACATCATAGAGACAACTTGAACGGAGAGCCATCCATGCCCCTCATGAAACCGTTGGACGAGACGTTTCCGATCGAACGCCAGCTTGGCATCGACGCCGCGCCGGTCGTGCTCATCAATCTCTTCACGCTCGATGCAGCGGATGAGCCGGGTTTCCTCGACGCCTGGACCGACGACGCCGCGTTCATGAAGCGGCAGCCGGGCTTCATCTCGACCCAGCTCCATCGCGCGATTGGCGATAACCCGACCTACCTGAATTATGCGGTGTGGGACTCGACCGAAGCCTTCCGGGCCGCTTTCACCCATCCCGAGTTCATCGCGAAGCTCTCGGCCTATCCGTCGTCCGCTGTCGCCAGCCCACACCTGTTCCAGAAGGTCGCGGTCGCCGGCATCTGCACGGCGTGACCGCGACAATCGGCACGCGAACAGGAAGGAGAAGAAGCATGGCGCTTCTGTTCAGCATTCTTGCGGTCACGGGGTCGGCGATGTTCGCGGGCGTCATGCTCGCCATCGGCGTGATCCTTGGCGGATACTGGAAGAGCCTTCCACCTGCCGATTTCCTCGAATGGTTCGCCCGGCATGGCAATCTGGTTATGCGAGCGATTCCGATTGTCGTCATTCCGACGCTGATCGGTCTGGCCGGTATGCTCTGGTTTGACTGGAGCAACAGCACCAACCGGATGATCTGGTTTGGCGCGGCCGGCTGCATTCTCGCCGTTCTCGCCATCACCGTTGGCTACTTCGTCCCTAGCAATAGTGCCTATGCCGCAAAGACCGTTCCAATCGATCAGGTTTCGGGGAAGCTCGATACCTGGCTCATGATCCACAATCTCCGCATCATCCTCGCCGTCGCCGCCTCGGCGCTCGGCGTGTGGGCGGTCAGCCTTTAGCGAGAAGCCACCATGCTCAAGATCGTCCACCCCGTCGCCGGCATGATTGCCACCCTCACCATCGCGACCTTTTGGCTCTCGACGGCGATTTCCGAATTGTTCCTCTCCGAGGCCGCGGTCGTCGCCGTCAAGACCGCTATTCCGTGGGGCTTCCTCATTCTGATCCCGGCCCTTGCCGCCACCGGCGGATCGGGTTTCGTCTGGTCGAAGGGCCAGCGCCAGGGACTTGTCGGCGCCAAGCTGAAACGGATGCCGTTCATCGCCCTCAACGGGCTGCTGATCCTGATCCCGGCGGCGCTGTTTCTCGCCTCCAAGGCACGGGCGGGCGAGTTCGACACGACGTTCTATGTCGTGCAGGCGGTTGAACTGATCGCTGGAGCGGCAAACCTCACGCTTCTCGGCATGGGAATGCGCGACGGGCTGCGACTGACGCAGTGGCGGCGCGGCAGCTTTCTCAAGCGAGGCGTCGCCTATACGACCCGTCTTACGGCCAAGGAGGACGTCGCTCGCGGAACGCTCGCGATTCATCTGAAAAGGCCGGGCGGTTTCACCTTCAAGGCTGGTCAAGCCGTCTATGTGACGCTGCCTGCTTTGAAGGAAGTGGACGGCAAAGGCCTCGTGCGGACCTTTTCCATCGCAAGCGCGCCGGATGACCCGGACCTGATGATTGCGACGAGGCTCACCGATTCCGCTCTCAAGCGCAGTCTTGCAAGCCTGCCTCTCGGATCAGAAATCGAGATCGAAGGCCCCTACGGTGATCTGACACTGCATGACGATGCCGCACGCCCGGCGGCGTTCCTCGCGGGCGGCATCGGCATCACGCCGTTTCGCAGCATGATCCGAGACGCTGCCAAAAGCGGGCGCGCGCGTGACCTGTATCTCTTCTACAGCAACCGAAGTGCAGAAGACGCCGCGTTCCTTTCCGAGTTGGAGCAAACGGCGGGAGAGAATCCGGGCTTCAAGCTGGTGCCAACGATGACCGATGCGCCCGACTGGCAGGGCGAGCGCGGGTTCATCACGCGCGAAATGATTGAACGGCATGTCGGCGACATTGCCCGCCCAGTCTTCTACCTGGCTGGCCCTCCCGCGATGGTCGCAGCGATGGAAACCCTGCTCAAGTCGGCTGGGGTCAAGGCCGAGAGCATTCACGCCGAAGAGTTCGCCGGATACTGATGACTGCCGTATATCAAACGGCACATCATGTCATCGCGCTCTCGGGCATTGACCAGATCGCTCTGAACATGCCGGCCACGCAAAGCTCTCAGGCGAGTGAGCGTGGCTGCTATCGTCATTCTCAGCGTTAAGGGCGTCATCGAGCCGTTGACGGACTTTCCCCGTTGCGATGCGCATGATCGCGCCCGACCGCTTCAAGGCCGGCAATCGCGAAGCAAAAGAGATGCTCAGTCAGAACCTTTTTCGGCATGCGATGGATTTCATCGGCGAAGGAAAAGACATTTGGTCCGACGACCAGCAGCATGGCGCAGGGCGCCATGACGCTGGCGAAGCAGCGAAGGAGGGCGGGATCGCCCGGAGGGAGGGCGGTGATTTCGCTGAGGATGTCGAGGAAGAATGGCAACTTCGCCGGAATCACGCTTTCCTGGAGTGCTTTCAGATTGGAGGTCGGTGACAGAAATTCGCGGCTGAGAACCCTCGCGTGCCAGCCTCGGTCGACTGTCGCATTGTTCACCATAGCTTCGATCAGTTTTTTCAGCTTCTCGCGCGCTGGTAGGTTGGTCGCGGCGAGCTGCTGCAAGTGATCGACGCTGATCAGCCGACGGTGGGCATCCACCAGAACCGCCTGATAAAGCCCGTTGCGGCTGCCAAAATGGTAGTTGATCGAAGCGATGTCGACGTCCGCGCGGGCGGCGATCATCTTGTTCGTCGTTTCGGCAAAGCCCGTCGACGCGAACAACTCGCCTGCCGCCTCCAGGATGCGGTTGTATGTCAGGCCACCGTCGGCACGTTGTGAGCGTAGGGTCTTTTGCATGGCATCAACTCAATGCTTCGGGTCATTCGACGTTCGGCTTTCGCGCCGCGGCAGGGATCTCATGGTGATTGGACCATTACTCTGGCTGCTTGCTCAAACGGAGCCGACAGGATGCGCCCCGTGGCATCAAACAAGAAGACGCCGGCCTGCCTGACGCCATCACCCGATTCATGCCGCCGCGCAGACGCCGAATATCGTGCCGCGAAAGCGACGAAACGGTTGTGATTGAACGGGTCGGTGGAGGGTAAGGTCGAGATATCGATAATCTGGACGCCGTTCTGGCGGGCAACCTCCTGTATCCGCGGGTCGTTGGCATCGGCGAGACCAAGGCGCGGCTTGCCGCCAGCCAACCGGCTCGATACGGCAAGCGCACGATCGTCTTTCGAGACCAGAACCGTGAGCGGCGGCGATAGCGGGCCGATGACAGAGACCTGTCGGTGGAAGACATCGATGTCGATGTCAGGTGCGGCCAGCCCGACCTGGAGACGGGCGATGACGTCGTTGCGACCTTGCAGGCGGAGTTGGCGAAGCGCCTCCATGACCAACCATCCCCCCATGCTATGGCCGAGGACGGCTACCCGACCTCGGGAGCGCGACCGGGTTAAAACGGTCAGAAGTTGCACGAGGTCGTCGCGCGCATAGGTAGTCGAATCCCGATCGGTGACATAGCCGCGGAAATCCGCCTGCGACGGCCAGGAAAAGAGGATCGGTACGGCAAATGTGTCGGCGCTGGCGCTCAACTGAGCAAGCCGGAATACCGCTTCCTGGTAGCTATAGTTGTAGCCGTGAACGAACACGACGGCCATGTCGTTGGTCGCCCGCATACGGGCAACGGCCTGTTCAAACGATGCTTCGTCGAGTTCCCGCCGCCCCGTCGTGACGAAATCTCTCGAGGGATCGTTGACGCGCGCTCTATTTGACGCACCCGTAAGATCGCCGGATGCCGACGCAGTCTCCTGCAGGGTGAACTGCTCATAGCTGAGGCTCCCGCGTCCATCGCCAAAGGCTGGCGGGGTCGCCGTTGTCAGCGATCGATTCGTCGCAGCAAGCACCGTGACGCTTCGATTGGATGCAGGACCAGCGGCGACGGGATTGAGCGTTTCGGGTCCTGGCCGCGTGGCGCACCCGGACAGCCCAACAGCGATCAGCATGCCGGTCACGACATGGAGCCGCCAGCGCGGACCTCTCAGTCTTGTCGAATGGCCGCGATCCACAATAGTCGGGCTGCCTGCGACGGTTACGTGGTCTTCGATCATTCAGCTCCGTCCTGCGGTGTCGCGCCAAGTCTCGGCAACGGATTCCACGAATTCCTCCCCTGCCGCACCTTAGCGATCGGCTGACTCACGCTCCGGCCTGCAACGATCGGCGCCTTCGCGCGGCAATTTGGCTCTTCCCATTATCATCTCCACAGTCTAAATTAAAAATGAATTTAAAGTCCATCCCTGAAAAGTCGACCGATCGCATCCGAGATGACCGCCATGAAGAAGATACTGATCGTCATTCTCCTGGCCATACTCGCCCTCGGCGGGGGGTGGGGGTGGTGGAGCCCGCGCGCGCCCGGCGGTGCCGCAGAACTGGCGCCGCACGGGCGTGTGGACACCC
>CALMZE010000045.1 GCA_937870585.1 uncultured Sphingomonadales bacterium
GACTGGTTGACCATGAAGCAGCCCGGCAGCGCACGCTCAATCGTGCAGAGCCGCCCGCGATCTTCGCCCGGCACATAAAAGACAGGGGCTGCCCAAGCCGATTGCAGGTTCATGGTCGCCGCGCCGAGCGACTGGCCTGCGCGGATGGCATCGCCTGTATTGGTCGTGACGCCGCCTGAGCGTGCGGCAGAGGGGTAAAGCGGCGCATGTTCATCGCGCATCGCCTGATTATGATCAAAGCCGCCCGCCGCCAGCACCACACCCTTGCGCGCGCCGATCCGCAGCGTCTTGCCGCGCTGCGTTACCACAGCGCCGGTGACTTTGCCCTTTTCGCTCACCAGTTCGACAAGCGCGGTTTCAAGCCAGAGCGGCACCTTCTTCTCATTGAGTGCCATGCGCAGCCCGCCAGTCAGCGCATTGCCCAGCGTCAGCCGCCGGTCCTTGCGCGAGCGGAAGCGGAACGGCCAGTCTAACCAGTAGCGGATCATGCTCTTGACCAACCCCTGCCACCAGCCCGGCGCACGGTAGAGCAGCATGTAGGTTTCATCGAAATGCCAGTTGAGGAAACCGAACAGGCTGGCCGCCGGAGACGGGAATTGCTGCGTCGCCACATCATCGCCCAAAGGCTTTCCATCCAGCGGAAGGGGGAGATGCGTGCGGAACCCGGTGGGCGAGCCGCCCGGATTTTCGGCGTGATAATCAGGATAGGCGAACGCCATATATTGCACTGGCGTATGCCCCACCAGCCAGTGCAGCATCGGCGCGGCATTGTTTACATAAGCGCGGATATTGGCATCGGGCACATTATCAGCGGACAGCGCACGCACATAAGTGAAGGCATCATCGAGATTATCCTCAAAGCCTTCCGCCTTCGCAATGTCGCTGCCCGGAATCCAGATGCCCGCGCCTGACGTGGCAGACGTGCCGCCCCAACGCTCGCCTTTTTCGATGATCAGCACATCCGCATGGTTGCTGGCACCGACCAGCGCAGACAACATGCCGCCCGCGCCTGAGCCGACGACCAGAATATCGACCTGCTTGTCCCAATTGCCCGTCACCGGCACCTCCCAAGGTTTTAACGCATTTGCGGCATATGTTGCGCAACTGTCAATCTCATGCGTAAATTGAGACCATCTGATTTACGAAATTGACGATCATTGGCGATTGGGTTCACCCTAGCGCCAATGCGGCGGACAGGCCAGCCTGCACAGGGAGAGCAAGAGTATGGAGAAGGTCATCGGCGCACTCTGGGCGGCCCCGGACGAAGACCGCGCGGCATTCAACGCTCGGCTTCGTTCCGAACTGCCTGAGGCCCTGACACAGGCAGGTGCGGCCCATATCCGGCTCAATCTGCGCGATGAGGCTGTGGCCCCTGCGGAAGGCCTGATCCAGCGCTGGCAAGCGCCGCAGCAGGATGCGGTGGTGCAATTCTGGATGCCCTCTGCCAATGCGCGCTTCCGGGGTGCGGTCGATTCAGCACTTGCCGCCGTCTCACACCGATTTGCGTTGTGGCTTGTGGCCGAATCAACGATCATCCCGAACGCGGCGCATCCCCCACTGGCCGGAGAACGGACCTGGGGGTGGAGTCAGGCGAGCTTCATCTCCTTCCGCCCGGACATGGCCTATGAAGACGCTCTCGCCTTCTGGCACGGTCACCACACACGCATCGCCATCGAAACACAGGCCAATTTCGAATATGTGCAGAACCTGATCGTCCGCCCGCTGACGGACGGCGCACCGGCTTATGACGCGTTCGTTGAAGAGTGCTTCTCAGCTGAAGCGATGAGCGAGCCCGCCGCCTTTTTCGATGCCGTTGGCAAGCCTGAAAAGCTGAAAGCCAATCTGGATGCGATGATGGACAGCTGCGGGCGCTTCATCGATTTCGCCCGCATCGACATCATCCCCACAAGCCAATTTGTGATTTGACGCCACGCTGGCGCGCCCATCGCGCATTTCCCCGCAAATTTCACGAACAGACCTTGACTTGCGTAGACTTTAGTCCATTTATCTTCGCATAGCGCGCCTTGAAGGGGCGCAAAGCCCAGCGCTGCGTTGAATTTTGGAGGGGAATCCATGCCAAACGGCAAAATTGCCTTGGTGACAGGTGCGAGTCGCGGCGCAGGCGCGGGCATTGCGCGCGGGCTCGGTGAGCTTGGTTATACCGTCTATGTAACGGGTCGTACGATCACACCGGGTGATGCGAAGGGCTGGGACGGCTCGGTGCTGCCTGGCACGGTCGCCGAAACTGCGGCTCTCGTGACAGAACGTGGTGGGCTCGGGATTCCAGTCGTCTGCGATCATGGCGATGACGCGCAGGTCGCCGCACTGTTTGAACGGATCAAGTCTGAACAGGGTCGGCTCGACATGCTGGTCAACAATGCCGCGTTCATCCATCACCAACTGATCGAGAAGAAACCCTTCTGGGAAAAGGAACTGGCGGCGGTCAACATCCTCGATGTCGGCCTGCGCTCCGCCTATGTGGCAAGCTGGCACGCGGCACAGATCATGGTGCCGCAAGGCAGCGGTCTGATCGGCATGACCTCATCCTTTGGGGCGAGCTGCTACATGCACGGCCCGGCCTATGGTGCGCAGAAGTCGGGCCTCGACAAGCTGGCGCATGACATGGAGCATGATCTGCGCGGCACCGGCGTGGTTGCGGTTTCGATCTGGCTTGGCCCGCAAGTCACTGAACGCGCGATGATCGCCAAGGACACCAATCCGGAGCAATATGAAGGCTTTATGGCGATGGCGGAGAATCCCGAATTCACCGGCCATATCCTCGACGCGATCGACAAGGCGCCCAACCGCGATGACCTCTCCGGCCAGACACTCATCGGCGCGGAAATCGCCAAGGAACTGGGCCTCACTGATCGCGGGCAGGATCGGCCGTCGCATCGCGACATGCTGGGCAGTCCCAACCCCAAAAACCCGGCTGCGGTGTATTGATCATGGCCAGCCAGTTTCATCTTGCAGACCTGTTCGAAACCGTCGCGGCCACTGTGCCCGACCGGATGGCGCTGATCGGCGATTCGGCGCGCTATACGTTTGCTGAACTCAATGCCCGCTGCGACCGGCTGGCGGCGGGGCTGGCAGCCCAAGGCGTGACGCGCGGCGATGCCGTTGGGCTCTATATGTATAACAGCCCGGCCTATCTGGAGGCCTTTATTGCGGCCTGCAAGCTGGGCGCGGTGCCGTACAACGTCAATTATCGCTACCGCGCGGATGAACTTCGCTATCTATTTGCCAATGCGGACAGCGCGGCGATCATTCATGGCGCGGAATTCTCCCCCATCGTGCGCGATGTGCGCGGCGATGTGCCAACGCTCAAAGTCAGCGTCGCGGTGGATGATGGCTCAGGCGAAGATACCGCGGGTTCAATCTCTTATGCCGATCTGATGGCGCATGAACCCGGCGGGCCATGGGAGCGGAGCGAGGAGGATATTCTCCTTTGCTATACCGGCGGCACCACCGGAATGCCCAAGGGCGTGATGTGGCCGCACCGCGCATTCCTGTTCGCTTGCGCAGGCGGTGCGGGTTTCTTCAATCCCCATGGCCCGGTGACGACACCTGCTGACATTGAAAGCCGCGCGCGCGACGGTTATCCGCTGAAAATCTTCCCGCTCGCTCCGCTGATGCACATGGCTGCGATGTGGGCGCTGTGGGGAGCAATCCTCAACGGCGTGACGGTGATCCTCGATGAAGGCCGGGTGTTTGACCCCGAACGCCTGCTCGACACTGCCGAGCGCGAAGGCGCCAACATGATCCAGTTCGTGGGCGACGCGATGGCAACGCCACTGCGCGATGCGCTGAAGGCCAATCCGGGGCGCTGGAACCTGTCTCATGTCGTCAATCTTGGATCAGGCGGCGCAGTCTTCTCGCAGCATCTGAAGGATGATTTGAAGGCGCTGGTGCCAAGCGCGGGGATTACAGACGGGCTGGGCGCATCCGAAACGGGCATGTCCGGCATGGCCGAAAAGTCTGACGAGGGCGTGATGCGCCTCCCTGCCAATGACTTTCAGCAGGTCGTGGTCGAAGACCGCATCGGCACGGTGGGAGAAACGGGCTTCATCGCGCGGACGGGCAACACGCCAGTTGGCTATTATGGTGATCCGGTGAAAACCGCCGAAACATTCATCCCGATTGACGGCAAGCTATGGGCGGTTTCGGGCGATGCCGGGCGGCTGGATGAAGACCAGAAAATCACTGTCTTCGGACGCGGTTCGACCTGCATCAACACCGGCGGCGAGAAGGTTTTCCCCGAAGAGGTGGAAGAGGCGCTGCGCACGCACCCGGCGATCTTTGACGCGGTGGTGGCAGGCCAGCCGGACGAACGCTGGGGCGAACGCGTGATCGGCGTTGTTTCACCACGCGCGGGCGTGGATCGGCCCGACATGGCGAATGTGAAAGCGCATCTGGCGGATCGGCTCGCAGGCTATAAACTGCCCAAAGCGCTGGTCTGGGTCGATGAAATCAAGCGGTCCCCGGCGGGCAAGCAGGATTATCGGTGGGCCAAGGAGGTTGCGGCATCGGCATGAGCGAAATCGACCCCGTCTTTGCGAAGATCACCGCCCCCGGCTCTCCCTTTGAAATTGGTGAGCGCGACGGGCTGCGTCAGTTCGTGGCCGCGCCTGCCGATCTCAATCTGCTGATCGACGCCGCGCGGCGGCATGGTGACAAGACCTTCATCGTCGAGGGCGAGCGCCGCCTGACCTTTGAACAGGTGTTCCAGTGGCGGGACCGGCTGGTGCCCTTGCTCGGCATCAAGCATGGCGACCGCGTGGCGATCTGTATGCGCAACCGCACCGAATGGATCATTGCCTATCTGGCCACGATCAAGGCGGGCGGGGTGGCCTCCCTGCTCCACTCCCGCGGCTCTCCCACTGAACCGGTTGCGATGATCGAGGAAGTGACGCCCGCCCTCGGGCTCGCCGACCGCGCCCGCGCCGAACTGATCCGCGCCGGTGGCTATGAAGGGCGAATGTTCGATCTGACCAACCCGGTCGAGGAGGCTGATCTCGCCGCGCTTGTGCCTGCTGGGCACAAGGTAGATACTGCGCCCGCCAACCCCTCCGACCCTGTCTCGATCCTCTTCACGTCGGGCACCACCGGTCGCGTAAAGGGCGCTGTTCTCACCCATCGCAGCCTGACAACCGGTCTGCTTTCCATGCAATTGTCCGGCGTCATGGTGTTGCACCATATGGCCGCCAAATATGGCATGGAGCCCGAAGCGCTGATGGCCGCAGCCCCGCAACAGGCGGTGCTTCTGGTCTATCCACTCTTCCATATCTCCGGCCTCGGCTCGGCGTTCCTCTCGCCGCTCTTTGCGGGCTCCAAGATCGTCATCATGCGCCGCTGGGATGCGCAGGAGGCGGTGAAGCTGATCAGGGACGAAGGCATCACCATGTTCACCGGCGTCCCCACGATGCTGTGGGACGTGCTGCACAATGCCAAGCTGAGCGCGGCAGACCTCTCCGGCCTGCGCAACGTGGCGAGCGGCGGTCAGGCGCTGCCGGTCAATCTGCTGGAGGAAATCCGCAGCGTCTGCCCGCAGGCAGCCATGGGCACCGGTTATGGCATGACCGAATGTTCCGGCGCGATCGCGCAGGCGGTGGGCGACGATTTCACCCGCCAGCCTGCCTCTGCCGGGCGTGTGCTGCCGCTTGTCGATGTCCGCATCGAAGGGCCGGACGGCGCGATATTACCGCGCGGCGAAGCAGGCGAAATCACTGTGCGCGGCGCGCAGATCATGGCCGGATATTGGAACCGTCCAGACGATACCGCAGCCGTCCTGTCGCCCGATGGCTGGCTCAAGACCGGTGACGTGGGCTATGTCGACGGCGAAGGCTATGTCTTTATTGTCGACCGCAAGAAGGACATGGTGATCTCTGGCGGCGAGAATATCTACTGCGCCGAGGTCGAGCGCGTCATGGGTGAAATGCTCGGCATCACCGAATGTGCGGCCTTCGGCATCCCCGATGAGCGGTTGGGCGAACTGCTCGTTGCCGTGGTTGTTGCGCGGGATCTGAGCGAACAGGCCATCATCCACGAAGTCGGCGAAAAGCTCGCGCGCTACAAGGCGCCGGGCCATGTCGCTTTCTCATCCGAACCCCTGCCGCGCAACGCGGTGGGCAAGATCGACAAGATCACCCTCAAGGCCCGTTGGCCAGAACTGATTGGAGGCTGAACCCATGGGATACCCCAAAGACATCAAGATTATCGACTGCATGATGGGCATTCCCAATGCCGAGGACCGGTCTGACTGGTTTGCGAGCTTCCGCCCGCTGATCAAGGATGCGCAAACGCTCCAGCAGTTCACCATGCCCGCGCAGTACATGTTCAAGGATGTGCCCAACACGGGCAATCCGGGCGATTTCGTCAAATGGACCGTCGAGCAGATGGACCGTTTCAACATCGACAAGGCGCTGGTCGGCTGGAATGATGACGACACGTCACGCCGTGCCAAGGAACTGTTCCCGGACCGCTTCTTCTTCGATGTGCCGTGCGATCCCAACAAGGGCGTGGACGAAGTGCGGCGCATCAAGCGGCTGCACAGCGAAGTCGGCATTTCCGCGATCAGCGTCTTCCCTTCGGGCACGCTACCGCAGGTGGCGATCAACCATAAATATATGTTCCCGCTCTACACGGCGGCGGCCGAACTCGGCATTCCGATCTGCCTCAATGTCGGCATTCCCGGCCCACGCATCCCGATGGAAACGCAGAAGGTGGAGCATCTGGACGAAGTCTGCTGGTTCTTCCCGGACCTGAAGATCGTCATGCGCCACGGGGCTGAACCCTGGGAAGCGCTGGCGGTGAAGCTGATGCTCAAATGGCCCAACCTCTATTATTCCACCTCTGCCTTCGCGCCCAAGCATTACCCCAAGGCGATCATCGACTATGCCAATACGCGCGGCGCGGACAAGGTGATCTACGCAGGCTATTTCCCGATGGGGCTCAGCCTGGACCGTATTTTTGGTGACATGGAGAACGTCCCCCTCAAGGACGATGTATGGCCCAAATTCTTGAGAGAAAACGCCGTCAAGGTGTTTGGCCTGTAACGACAGGCGTGTGAGGAGACGGGAGCCGGGAAGTCTGCTCCCTTTTCATCTGGTTCCGGCCCGGCGAGACAACCCCCCGGCCCGGTTCTCCCCCAAGAGCGGGGAGGCAAGACAAGGAGACTGAACATGTCTGACGCAGAAACACGCGCCGCTGGCGATGCCCGC
>CALMZE010000046.1 GCA_937870585.1 uncultured Sphingomonadales bacterium
GGGATAGGGGGGCGGTCTGACATGGCGGGGCTCGTTTTCCCGCCCCTCTGAAACCAGCCCTGCCGTGCGGACCATGATCTTCGTCAAATGTGCCGCTGGCCGGATGGCAGGCTTGCGCAGGCCTTCGCAATCGCCTTAAGCCCGATGAGGATAGTGAATCAGGAGAGGATAGAGCTTATGGCTTTCAAGACACGCATCACAGAGATGCTCGGCATCGAACACCCCATCGTGCAGGGTGGGATGCAGGGCGTGGGTACCGCCGAACTGGCTGCTGCGGTTTCGAACGCGGGTGGCCTTGGCATTCTGACCGCACTGACCCAGCCGACGCCCGAAGCCCTGCGCGCCGAAATCGAACGCTGCCGCGCGATGACAGACAAGCCGTTCGGCGTGAACATGACCGTGTTCCCCACTATCAACGCGCCCGATTACAAGGCCTATGCGCAGACGATTATTGATACCGGGGTGAAGGCGGTGGAAACCGCGGGGACGCCTGCGGTGCAGGAAATCTGGGAGATGCTGAAGCCCCATGGCATCAAGATTCTCCACAAATGCACGGCCGTTCGCCATGCGGTTTCCGCTGAACGGCGCGGCGTAGACGCCATCTCCATCGACGGTTTTGAATGCGCGGGGCATCCGGGCGAGGATGACATTCCCGGCCTGATCCTCATCCCGTGCGCGGCGGACAAGGTTTCGATCCCGATGATCGCATCGGGCGGCTTTGGTGACGGTCGCGGTCTCGTCGCGGCGCTCGCGCTCGGCGCGGAAGGCATCAACATGGGCACGCGCTTCTGCGCCACGCAGGAAGCCAAGATCCATCCCAACATCAAGCAAGCCTATGTCGATAATGACGAACGCGGGACCAACCTGATCTTCCGCAGCCTCAAGAACACGGCGCGCGTGGGCAAGAGCGCGGTGTCCGACGAAGTGGTGCGTCGCCTCGCTCAACCGGGCGCGACCTTTGCCGATGTGCAGGAACTTGTGGCTGGCGCTGCCGGGCGCGACATGCTGGAAACGGGAGACCTCTCCAAGGGCATTTTCTGGGCCTCCATGGTGCAGGGCCTGATCCACGACATCCCGACCTGCAAGGATCTGATCGACCGGATCATCAGCGAGGCCGAAGCCATCCTCGACAAACGCATTCCGGGCTTCCGCGCATGAACGTCCCCACTCTCGATCTCACCGGGCGCGTCGCACTCATCACCGGCGCATCTTCAGGCTTTGGCGCGCATTTCGCCAAGCTGCTTGCGGCTGCCGGAGCCAAGGTCGTCATCGGCGCGCGCCGGGCCGAGCGGCTGGCAGCACTTCAGGCCGAAATCGAAGCAGCGGGCGGCCATGCGCTGGCCGTTTCAATGGATGTCACCAGCGAGGCCTCCACGATTGCGGCCTATGATGCGGCAGAAGCGGCGTTCGGCACGGTCGATACGATCATCGCCAATGCGGGGATCGCGGTCGACAAGCTCTCGGTGCAATTGCTCGATCAGGAATTTGATTCGGTGGTCGACACCAATTTGAAGGGCGTATTCCTGACGGTGCGCGAAGGCGCGCGGCGGTTGATTGCTAGCGGCAGCACCGAAAAGCAGAATGGCCGCGTGGTCGTGATGGGCTCGATCACCGCTGACCGCATTTACACTGGCACTGCCGCTTACTCAGCGAGCAAGGCGGGCGTCCGCCACATGGCGCGGATGATGGCGCGCGAATGGGTGAAGAAGGGCGTGAACGTGAACATCATCCAGCCCGGCTACTTCCCGACCGAGATGACCGATGAAGTGTTCCAGACCGATATGGGCAAGGCGCTGATGGCCACCTTCCCACGCCGCCGCCTGTGCGACATGGACTCGCTCAACGTGCCCTTGCTGTTCCTGTGTTCGGACATGGCACAAGGGGTGACGGGCTCTGTGTTTACCGTGGATGACGGGCAGAGTTTGTAAGTCTTGGCGATTGGAGGCGGGCGCCGTTAGACCGCGATGGCTCTTGACGCACACACTGTGCTCCGGCCTTGAGCCGGAGCCCTGCGGGACCGTGGCAAGCAAGGTTGCGTAACGCCACAGAGCTCCGGCCTTCGCCGGAGAACAGGGTGTGTCCGTCACAAGCAGGGTCTCCAAGCATATCTCAAATCTGCCCGACACGAACAGAATTGCGAAAACAAAAAGGGCTCCGGAATCGCTTCCAGAGCCCTTTTTCAAGTCCGCTCTATGCGAAAGCTTATTTGGCCGCCGGAGCCGCCGCATTGTCAGCAGGAGCCACAGCATTGGCTGCTGCCGCTTCATTGCCACCAGCCGCCGCTTCAGCTGCAGCGCCTTCCGAAGCAGCCGGTGCCGCATTGGCCGGCAGCGGCAGGTTTGAGCCCTGCGAATTGATATAGGCAATCACGTCAGCGCGCTTCTCGCCGTTGGAGATGCCCGCGAAGGTCATCTTGGTGCCGTCAGCAAACTTCTTCGGAGACTTGAGCCAGGCATCCATGTCTTCGAAAGACCAGCTGCCACCCTTGCCCTTCAGCGCATCCGAATATTGAGTGTAACCGCCAACAGCCGCCTTGGGCTTGCCCAGAATGCCATGCAGGTTCGGGCCAGTGCCATTCGCGCCGCCTGCTTCAATAGTGTGGCAAGCCTTGCACTGCGCGAACACCTTTTCGCCCTTGGCAGGATCAGCCTTGGCCCAGTCGATCGGCTTGTCACCGCCGCCACCGGATTCGCCGCCTTCTGCCCCGGCGATTTCATAGCCATCCTTCGTCACGGGTTCGTGATGGAACATCTGGCCCACCACCAGCGACGATCCCAGCGCCACGATGCCCGCAGCCAGCGTCCAACCCGCAATGGTATTGAAATTGTCGCTCATGAAACTTGCCCCGTTCCCGTCGATTGTCAGTATGAATCGCCGCCGCCTTACCGAACGGTGTGCGCGTCCGCAAGCGCGCGATGCCAGTTTTGCAGCAACATCGCGCATGAAGCCGTTTCACACCCATAGAGGGAGTTGTTTCAGCGCGTACTAATCCCTAAATCCGGGGGATGAGCGATCCATATTCCACGCTGGGGGTGGCGAAGGGCGCGAGCGAAGCCGAAATCAAAAAGGCATATCGCAAGCTGGCCAAAGAACTGCACCCGGACACCAATCAGAACAACCCCAAGGCGTCCGAGCGTTTTGCGCAGGTGACGTCAGCCTATGACCTGCTGTCTGACAAGGAGAAACGCGGCCAGTTTGATCGAGGCGAGATAGACGGGAACGGCCAGCCCCGCAGCCCCTTTGGCGGCGGCGGCCCCTTTGGCGGGGGCGGCTTCCGCCCCGGACAGGGCGGCGGCTTTCAGGCCGAAGGCGTTGACCTAGGCGACATTTTCGAAGGTCTGTTCGGGGGTGGAGCCGCACGCGGGCGCGCAGGCCCCGGCGGGGGTTTTGGAGGCTTTGGCGGACGTCAGGCTCCTCCCCAAAAGGGGGCGTCGGTCGAATATCGCCTCGCCGTTCCGCTTGATGCCGCCGCACGTCTCACGCCGCAACGCATGACGCTGCGCGACGGATCAACCGTGGAAGTCAAACTGCCCAAGGGTGTAGCCGATGGCACCAAGATCCGCCTGGCCGGCAAGGGCGATCCCGGCCCCGGCGGCGCGGGGGATGCTATCGTCACGGTCTCGCTGCGCGGCCACGCCCATTACGCCCGCGAGGGCGACAATATCCGCCTCAACCTGCCCCTGACGTTGAAAGAGGCGGTGCTCGGCGGGCCGGTCAAGGTGCCGACGGTCGATGGCGCGGTGATGCTCAACGTGCCCAAGGGGGCTACGTCTGGCCAGACTCTGCGCATCAAGGGCCGGGGCTTCACAAAGAAGGACGGTGAACGCGGCGATCAGCTCGTCACGCTCCAGATCGACCTGCCCAAGGACGACGCGGCGCTGCGTGCCTTTGTCGAAGGCTGGAACGATCCCCGCCCGGTGCGCGGGGATATGGTTTGAGCGAGACCGCTCTGATCGGTGAGGGGCTTTTCAGGTGAAGCCCCTCTCCCCCGAAACGCCCGAAGCGCGCTCTCATCACCCTGACGCGCATCCCCACCGCCCCGGACTGTGGGGCATGGTGGGGCCGGGCAGCTGGGGATTTGAAGTCGGTCGCCGCGTTGTACTGGGGGTCTGGGGCGAAGGCTCAATCCATGCGGGCAATCTTGCGTATCTCACCCTGCTCTCCATCTTCCCCTTCTTCATCGTCGGCGCAGCCTTCGTCACTGCCATTGGCCGCCCGGAAGATTTCAAGGCGATTGAAGCCGTGCTGACCGCCATGCCGCCGAGCGTTGCGGCAATGCTGGCAGAAACCGCGCATCAGGTGCTGTCCATCCGCACCGGACCCTTGCTGTGGTTCGGCGCAATCATCGGGCTGTGGACGGTCAGCAGCTTCATCGAGACGCTGCGCGAAGTGCTGCGCCGTGCCTATGGCGTAGAGGATGAACGCCCCTTCTGGCATTACCGGCTGATCGGTTTGGCCATCGTGTTCGGCAGCGTCGTCTTGCTGATGCTGGCCTTTACGCTCCAGATTGCCATGACAACGGCGGAGGAAGTGATCGCCCGCTGGATCCCTGCCGCCCATCTGGTCGCAGAACGCATCGGCGACACGCGCTTCATCCCGACCATTGCCACCTTCATTTCGGCCTATATGATCTTCTGGACGCTCGCGCCCAGCAAGTATCGCGCATGGCGTTATCCCAAATGGCCCGGCGCGCTGTTCACCTGCGCCTTCTGGTATGGTTCGATCACGCTGCTACCGCGTGCCGTCTCCCTGTTCGGTGGCTACACCCTCACTTATGGCGGCCTTGCGGGCGTCATGGTGGCCCTGCTCTTCTTCTGGCTGGTGGGCTATGGCATGGTGATTGGCGCGCATATCAATGCAGCACTGGCCAACCCGGTGCAGGACAGTCTAAAGGCACCGACCATATTGGATGAACTCACGGAGGCCAAATGGCTGGATATATGAACGGCAAGCGCGGACTCATCATGGGCCTGGCCAATGACAAGTCGCTCGCCTGGGGCATTGCCAAGAAGTTGAAGGAAGAAGGCGCCGAACTCGCCTTTTCCTATCAGGGCGAAGTGATGGAAAAGCGCGTGCGTCCGCTCGCTGAGCAACTGGGCAGCGATGTTCTGATTGATTGCGATGTCTCTTCGATGGACGAACTTGACAAGACCTTCGCAGCGCTCGCCGCGCGTTGGCCAACCATCGATTTCGTCGTCCACGCCATCGGTTTCTCAGACAAGAATGAGCTGCGTGGCGGCTATGTGGATACCAGCCTCGACAATTTCCTGATGACGATGAACATCAGCGTCTATTCCTTCGTGGCCGTCGCCAAGCGCGCGCAGGCGATGATGCCCGATGGCGGCGCCCTGCTGACGCTCAGCTATTACGGCGCGGAAAAGGTAATCCCGCATTATAACGTAATGGGCGTGGCCAAGGCAGCGCTCGAAACCAGCGTGAAATATCTGGCGAACGATCTGGGGCCACAGGGCATCCGCGTGAACGCCATTTCGGCAGGCCCCATCAAGACGCTGGCTGCCTCGGGCATCGGCGATTTCCGCTACATCATGAAGTGGAACGAGTATAACTCTCCGCTGCGCCGCAACACCACGATCGAGGATGTCGGCGGGTCCGCGCTCTATCTGCTGTCCGATTTGTCGAGCGGCGTGACGGGGGAAACGCATCATGTGGATAGCGGCTATCATGTCGTCGGCATGAAGCAGGAAGATGCACCGGATATTGCGACGACTTAATCCCCTCTCCCTTCAGGGGAGAGGGAGGGAGCCGCACCAGCGGCGGAAGGGTGAGGGGTGTGAAAAGGCCGCCAGACCATTCCTTTGCCAAGCGAGATAAGGAACTCCGCCAAAGCATGACGGATGCCGAGCGTCGCCTTTGGCAAGCGCTCCGCAACCGCCAAATTGATGGCGCAAAATTTCGTCGGCAAACATGGATTGGTCCATATATTGCGGATTTCGTTTGTCTGGAACGCAAATTGATTGTCGAAGCGGATGGCGCGCAGCATCATGATCAGGCCGAATATGACCATCACCGAAATTTGTTTCTTGAAACCGAAGGGTTTTGCGTGTTGCGCTTCTGGAATAATGATATTCTGATAAATATGGATGGTGTCTTGACCCAGATCCGTGCCCAATTGATCAACCGGCCCTCACCCTCCCGCTCGCCTGCGGCAAGCGGGCCCCTCCCTCTCCCCCATGGGGAGAGGGCATAATGAGCTACAACACATTCGGCCGCGTTCTGCGCTTCACCACTTGGGGCGAAAGCCATGGCCCGGCTTTGGGTGCGGTGGTGGATGGCTGCCCGCCGGGCATTGCGCTCAGTGAGGCAGACATTCAGCCCTTCCTCGACAAGCGCCGTCCGGGGCAGAACAAGTTCACCACGCAGCGGCAAGAGCCGGATGCAGTGCGCATCCTCTCCGGCGTGTTCGAGGGGCGGACGACCGGCACGCCAATCAGCCTGATGATCGAAAACACCGATCAACGCTCCAAGGATTATTCAGAGGTCGCCAAGGCCTATCGCCCCGGCCATGCCGATTACAGCTATGACGCCAAATACGGCTTCCGCGACTATCGCGGCGGCGGGCGCTCTTCCGCGCGTGAAACGGCGGCGCGAGTGGCGGCGGGTGCTGTGGCGCGCGCAATCCTGCCCGATGTGACGATCCATGCTTATGTGACCGAAATCGGCGGCGACGCGATCAACCGCGACAATTTCGAACTCGCCCAGATTGATCGCAACCCCTTCTTCTGCCCAGACGAAGCCGCTGCTGGTCGCTGGGAGACATTGGTGGATGAAGCGCGCAAGGCGGGCTCTTCCCTAGGGGCTGTCGTGGAATGTGTGGCGACGGGCGTGCCCGCAGGGTGGGGCGCGCCGCTTTATGCCAAGCTGGACAGCGAACTCGCCTCTGCGATGATGAGCATCAACGCCGTCAAGGGCGTGGAGATTGGCGCGGGGTTTGAGGCCGCCCGACTGCGCGGCGAACAGAATGCCGATCCGATGCGGCCGGGCAATCATGGCCCACGCTTCATGGCCAATAATGCAGGCGGCATCACGGGCGGCATCTCCACCGGCCAGCCTGTCGTGGTGCGCGTGGCGTTCAAGCCGACATCTTCGTTGCTCATCCCGCAACAGACCATCACACGCGAGGGCGAAGCGACCGACATCATCACCAAGGGCCGCCACGACCCCTGCGTCGGCATTCGCGGCGTGCCGGTGGTCGA
>CALMZE010000047.1 GCA_937870585.1 uncultured Sphingomonadales bacterium
AAACCGCCCCCGGTGGCGGCAGCAGCTTCGAAAACCGGGCGAACATGTCCCTTCCCCCCCCACCACCCCCGGAAAAAGGCGGGGCCCCCGCACCCAACCCCGCCGCGACTCACCAGTCGCACCGCGTGTGTGACGGCCTTATGACAGGTCCATGACAGTTTTGTGACACTCTCTTGCGCTGACAAAGCCTGTCGAGGCTCCTATGCTACCCGGCATGACCACAACCGAAGAAACCGCGCTGGTTGCCCTGCTCGATATGCCCTCGCTCCTGATCGAGGGGGACAAGGTGGTGTTTGCCAATCGCGCGGCCACAGCGCTGCTCGGCGCGCATATCGTCGGGCAGGATGTGCGGCTCGCGCTGCGCCAGCCTGATGCGATGGCGCTCATTAACGCGCGTGATGGCGGCCATGCCAAGGTGAAGGGCATCTCCGTATCGGGCAGTCTGTGGGACATGGCGTGCCATCTGCTTTCTGGCGGGCGCAAGCTGGTGCTGTTGCAGGATCTTTCCATTCAGGCGAGCGTCGCGCGGGCGCACGCTGATTTCGTCGCCAATGCCAGCCACGAACTGCGCACGCCGCTCGCGGCCATTCTCGGCTATGTCGAGACGCTGGAAGACCCCAAGGCGGGTGATGACCCCGCCACGCGCGCGCGCTTCCTGGGCATCATCCGGCGTGAAGCGCAGCGGATGCAGTCTCTGGTTGAAGATTTGATGTCGCTCTCCCGCATTGAGGCGGTCAAGCATGACCGGCCGGAGACGGTGATTGATCTGGCGGCGCTGGTGCGCGAAGCGGCGGGCGAAACCCAGTCCGAAGTGGTGCTGGAGATGAAGCTGACGGCCCCGCGCGTCGCCGTGCTGGGGGATCGCGGTCAGATTGCGCAGGTGCTTCGCAACCTCATCGACAATGCCGTGAAATATGGTGATCCCGCCAAGCCTGTGACGGTCATCCTTGAAGCCACGCCTGATACCGGCTGGGCGAGCGTTTCCGTGCATGATGAGGGGGAGGGAATCGCGCCCGAACATCTGCCGCGCCTCACCGAACGCTTCTACCGCGCAGACGCGAGCCGCAGTCGGGCCGTGGGCGGCACCGGGCTTGGTCTTTCGATCGTGAAGCACATCATCGAGCGGCATCGCGGCTTTTTTGACATTTCCAGTCGACTGGCGGAGGGGACAACCGCGTCCATCATGCTGCCCACCGTGCAGGGTTGAACGGACCGCTTGGGGGGAAAGCATGAGCAATCACATCGTTTCCGCTGTTGATTCAGATATTGGCCGCCTGCGCGGGCTGATCTCTGAAATGGGTGGATTGGCTGAAGATGCGATCCAGAAGGCGGTCGCCTCGCTGGTTCAGCATGATCTTGATCTGGCGCGTACCGTTGTGGCGGGCGATGCGCGGATTGACGCGCTGGAGGCTGATGTGGACCGGCTGGCGGTGCGCATTATCGCGCTGCGGGCGCCGATGGCGGATGACTTGCGCGACGTGATCGCCGCGCTCAAGATTGCCGGCGTGATCGAGCGCATTGGCGATTATGCGAAGAACATCGCCCGCCGCGTTGATGGCATGGAGTTTCGCGGCAAGATCGAGCCGCTCATCCTCGTTCCCGCCATGGCGGATATTGCGCGTTCGATGGTGCATGATGTGCTCGACGCTTATGCCGCGCGAGACAAGGAGCTCGCCATCGAAGTCATTCGCCGCGATGATCAGGTCGATAATTTCTATGACAGCATCTTCCGCAATCTGGTGGCGCATATGATGGAAAATCCGGCGACCATCTCCAGCGCGGCCAATCTGTTGTTCGTGGCGCGCAATCTGGAACGCATTGGCGATCATGCGACCAATGTGGCGGAAATGGTGCATTATGCAGCAACAGGCGACTATCTTCAGGATCGTCTGGCCCATCAGAAGCCCGAATAAGCGTGCCTGCCCGTCCCAAATTGCTGATTGTCGAGGATGATCTGGCGCTGGCTGAGCTGATCGTCTGGCATTGCGAGGCCGAAGGCTATGTTGTGCGCCAGACGGCGGATGGGGAAGAGGCGCTGCTGATGGTGGCGGAGCAAATGCCCGATGCGATCATTCTTGACTGGATGATCCGTCATGTGCCCGGCATTGAAGTGCTGCGCCGTTTGCGGCGGGACAAAGCGACGGCGCAGGTGCCCGTCATCATGCTCACCGCGCGCGGCGAAGAGGAAGACCGAATTCGCGGCCTCAAGACCGGCGCTGACGATTATATGACCAAACCCTTCTCGCCGCGCGAACTGCTCGCCCGGATCGAGGCGGTGTTGCGCCGTGCCCGGCCGGTGACAGGGGGGCAGAGCCTTGTGGTCGGCGATCTGGAGCTCGATCCGGTGGCGCACCGCGTGACGCGTGGGGGTGCGCCCGTGCCGCTTGGTCCGACAGAGTTCCGGATTCTGGTGCATTTCATGGAACGCCCCGGTCGCGTCCAGTCACGCGAGCAATTACTCGATGCGGTGTGGGGGATGGATAGCGATATCGAATTGCGCACGGTCGACGTGCATATCCGGCGCCTGCGTAAGGCGATCAATCTGCCGGGGATGGCGGATGTGATCCGGACGGTGCGCTCAGCAGGCTATGCGTTGGAGGTTTGAGCGGGGGCATTGTTTCGCGGACTCTTCCTGTGCTCCGGCCTTGAGCCGGAGCCTTGCGCGAGTCTGGTAA
>CALMZE010000048.1 GCA_937870585.1 uncultured Sphingomonadales bacterium
AGCCTCGCGCGCGGCGGCATCCTTGACGGGGGTGTCAGTCATGCGGCGGCCTCGAAAGAAAGATATTTCACGCAAAGGCGCAAAGGCGCGAAGGCTGCCCCATACACCGTTCGTGCTGAGCTTGTCGAAGCACTGTTCTTCTTCGGCGCGCCAAGGAAAAGCAGGCCTTCGACACGCTCAGGCCGAACGGATGGTTTGGATCCCTTTGCGCCTTCGCGGCTTCGCGCGAACCAAAGACCGCTCATGCCACGCCTCCCACCAGACCCGTCAGCGGAACCCCCGCCAGCGCGCCACGCACGGCGGCATTGACCACTGGCCAGTGCGGCTTCACGCTGCAATCGGGCTCGATCACGCAGCCGCAATCGCCATCCTTGATGCAACTCGTCATCGCAATCGGGCCTTCGACGGCCTCGACAATGTCTGCGAGCGAAATCGCCGCTGCCGGGCGCGCGAGCTTCAGACCACCGGCTGCGCCGCGCGTGGAGCGCAGCAGCCCGGCGTGCGAGAGTTTGCTCACCAGCTTCTGCACGGTGGGCTGGGGAATCCCGGTTTCCTCGGCCAATTCAGACGCACTGGTGCGCGCGCCGCCGCAATGGCGCGACGCGGCGGACATGATGACGACGGCATAGTCGGCAAGGCTCGAGAGTCGCATGAATGTTATTTGGACCGATTCAGTCCGAATTTCAAGTTCAGACCGGCTTTTGCACCGTCACTGCAAGCCAGTGGGAGCGGGAGCCATCATAGCCGCCGCCTTCAAACGCTTCGAATTCCATGCTCGCCCACGGCCCGGCGGATGTGTACCAGCCTTCAAGCGCCGCCTTGTCGGGATAATTGTAGTAGCGCCCGATGGAGTCGCGGCCTTCCGCACCGCCGGTCTTGAACGAAGCAACGTGCCAGCCGCCGGGTTTCAGCGCGCGGGCAATTCGCATCAATATGTCGGGAAGCGCAGAACGTGGCACATGGAGGAGCGCCGCTGTCGCAATGATTGCGTCATAGTCCGCAACGTCATCCAGTTCCTCAAACCGCAAAACCTGGACGGAGATGCCAAGCCGCGCCTCGGCCTGTGCGGCCATGGCCGGGGCACCGTCTGACGGCACAACATCGAAGCTGCGCGCCAACATCGCTTGCGCATCGCGCCCGCTGCCACTCCCCAGTTCGAGAATCCGGCTGCCCGGCTTCAGCCGCGCGAGAAACCCGGCCAGATGGTGATCGATCCCGTCAAGGCTGGCCGCCGCATAGGCCGCCGCCTCGCGCTGGTAAAATTCCAGCGTGTCGGGATCGTGCCCGCTCACCTGCTCAGCGCGTCGGCATTTTGGATGGTGTCACGACGTTACCGCGTCGGCACGGGCACCGGCCCGGAATAATCATAGAAGCCCCGGCCCGTCTTGCGGCCCAGCCAGCCGGCTTCCACATATTTCACCAGCAGCGGCGCGGGGCGATATTTGCTGTCTCCGGTGGTGTTGTAGAGCACCTTGATGATGTCGAGGCAGGTATCCAGCCCCACGAAATCAGCGAGTTCCAGCGGCCCCATCGGATGATTGAGGCCGATGCGACAGCCCTTGTCGATATCGCGGATATTGGCGGTGCTCTGCCCGAGCACGAAGACCGCTTCGTTGATCATTGGCAGCAGGATGCGGTTGACGACAAAGCCCGGCTCGTCCTGCGCGTACACGATTTCCTTCTTGAGCGTCTCCACATAGTCGCTGACCGTTTCCAGCGTTTCGTCAGATGTGGCAAGGCCGGGAATGACTTCGATCAGGCCCATCACGGGGACCGGATTGAAGAAGTGGATGCCAATGAACCGCTTCGGATCGGGTGCCGCCTGCGCCATGCGCGTGATGGGGATGGACGAAGTGTTGGAGGCGAGGATCGCGTCATCGCGCAGCACCTTGCCGACATCGAGGAAGATGGCGCGCTTGATCTCTTCCTTCTCGGTCGCGGCTTCGATGACCATATCTGCATCAGCGAAGGATGAAGAGCCTGCCACAGGTTCGATGCGATTGAGAAGCGCGGCCGCATCGGCCTCGCTCATCTTTTCGCGCTGCACCAACCGGTCGAGCGCCTTGGCGATGCTCACCTTACCCTTTTCTGCGCGGGCCATGTCCACGTCTGACAGGCGGACGAGATAGCCCGCCTGCGCCGAAACCTGCGCGATACCCGAACCCATCTGGCCTGCGCCAACCACACCGATGATCTTCATGGATTGTCCCTGAGTCTTATGTGTCTATCCCCTCTCCTTAGGCTTCGCACATGCAGCAAAACAAGCATAAGATTGGCGAAATTTGCTCAATCGCACTTTAACCAGTCGCAGAAAGGGAATTGCGGACAAATCGTGAGACACTGGCCCCCGGAACCGCTGCGCAAGGGAGCGGAAGCCGAGGGGAATGGCTCATGCGGATTTCGCGCTGGAAGGCCTGGATGATTGCGAGTGGCTTTGCGCTGACGGTTGCGGTGCCCGCCCATGCAGAAAGCGCCACCGGAGCCTCGACCGTATCGGTGTATCGCCCGATCACGCTGGCCAGCCTGCTGGACATGAGCTTTGGCCATATCGTCGCCAGTTCCAGCGGCGGGAATGTCACATTGGCGACCGCGACGGGAACGCGCGTGTGCGACGGATCACTGCACTGCTCCGGCACCTATGGATTTGCCAAGCTGATCGTGGCGGGCACCAATGGCACCGTTCAGGTCACCTATGATCCGGTTTTCCACTTGACCGGGCCAGGGCAGGACATGCCCGTCACACTCGATTTTCCGGGCGGAAACGGGGCCTTGCTGACTCTTGTTTCCAATTCGTTGGAGGTCGATTTCGGCGCGACGGTCTATGTCAATCCGAACCAGACACCCGGCGACTATTCCGGGCTGATCTCGGTCAACGTCAATTATCAATAGCGCGCCGGAGCAGCATTGCCCCCTGCCCCGGCTGCGTGCTGAATCTATTCAGCCGCCAGCGCCATTTCCACGCGCTGCGGGCCGCGAATGACGACGCCGGGGTGAACGCCCAGATATTCGCCGTTGCGGAACGTCACCTGACCAGACTTGATCGTATAGTCATAGCCGTCCGCCTTCTGGAGCAGCCGCTTGCCACCCGCTGGAAGGTCGAAGGCGAGCCACGGCTTGCCGAGCTTGAGCGTCTCCATGTTGATCACATTGACATCCGCCAGATAGCCCGGCGCGAGCAGCCCGCGATCTTCGAGCCCATAGAGCAAGGCCGTATCGCGGCACTGGCGCTTGATGGCGTGTTCCAGGCTGATCCGCGCCTTTTGCCGATCCCGCACCCAATGCTGGAGCATGAAGGTGGGCGAGGCCGCGTCGCAGATGGTGCCGCAATGCGCGCCACCGTCTGACAGGCTGTTGATCGTGTCACCCGCAGCCTGCAAATCCTCCAGAAAATTGAGGTTGCCATCGCGGTAATTGAGCACAGGGAAATAGATGAAGCCCTTGCCCTCATCCTTCATCAGCAGATCATAGGCGTAGGATTCGCCCGAAACGCCAGCGGCCGCCGCGCGCGCCATGATGGTGTCGTCCTGCGTCGGCTCATAGTTGAAGTCCGGTGACATTTCGAACTGCGCAAACCAGCCCGCCGCGACGATCTTGAGCAGATCGCCAATATCGGTTTCAGGGAAGACGTTGGGTTCGGTGATCATGCGCTGTTTGAAGGCCGGGTCTTTCAGCCGCTCCAACTGCGCATCCCAAGGGAGCCCCGCAATTTCGGCCCATGCGGGGCGGAACACGAACGGATGGACCGTCCCCTGCCACGCCATGATGATGCCATTGCCGCGCAGGGCAATGGCGGCGACGATTTTGGCTCCATTATCATTCTGCGCGCGCATCTGTTCGATCTGTTCTTCGAGCGGCAATTCCTTGGCGATGGATTGCAGCGCGGCGAAGGTAACCGGAAGCCCGGTTTCGCGGCTGATCTGGCCCATCCATTCAAACTCATTCCATTCGCGCTTCAGGTCAGACGCGAGTTCGAACACGCCATGCCCGGCGCGGCCCATCGCGCGGCCAATCTCGACCAGTTCTTCCGCCGTAGCCGTCGTGCCCGGCACCAGTTCGCCATCCACGGACTTGTGCAGAACGGTGCGCGAGGTGGAGAAGCCCAGCGCGCCTGCACGAACGCCCTCTTCCACGATGCGCGCCATTTCCGCCACATCCGCATCGGTCGGCATAGCACCGGGCTGCTCGCGGTCGCCCAGCACATAAGCGCGCACAGCACCATGCGGAACATGCGTGCCGACATCGACCGTGCGCGGCAGACGCTCCAGCGCGTCGAGATATTCGGGGAAGGTCTCCCAATCCCACTTCATGCCTTCAGACAGCGCGGTGCCGGGAATATCCTCCACGCCTTCCATCAGGCTGATCAGCCATTCATGGCGATCCTTGGCGGCAGGCGCAAAGCCCACGCCGCAATTGCCCATCACCACCGTGGTTACGCCGTGCCAGCTGGAGGGCGCCATTTCCGCATCCCACGTCGCCTGCCCGTCATAGTGGGTGTGCACATCCACAAAGCCCGGCGTGACGATGCGGCCGGTAGCATCGATCTCTTCGCGGCCCTGCTGCTCGACCGTGCCGACGATCGAGACGAGACCGCCATCAATCGCCACATCCGCCTTGAACGGGGCGGAGCCCGAACCATCAACGACCATGCCACCACGGATCACCAGATCATGCATCACTCTCTCCTCAATTTGATTCTGTGTTTGACGGGAAAGCTATCACAGATGGGCATTTGCGGAAGGGGGAATGACGGGAGGCAAATTGAAAATTCCGTTCGTCCTGAGCTTGTCGAAGGACTGTCCTTCCTCTCTCATTCGGCAAGAAAAGGACAGTGCTTCGACAAGCTCAGCACGAACGATGACGGGGACATCCATATGTGCCAAAGGCGTCCGATGAGCAGGTCCTCCCTCCCCCACGACATCATCATCCTCGGCGCAGGCGGAGCGGGCCTAATGGCGGCGGCCACCGCCGCGCAGGGTGGCGCGCGGGTGCTGGTGCTCGATCATAATGCGGAGCCGGGACGGAAAATCCTCATCTCAGGCGGCGGGCGGTGCAACTTCACCAATATGCATACCGCGCCAGACCGCTACCTCTCCGCCAATCCGCATTTCGCCAAGTCCGCGCTCAGCCGCTACACCCCTGCCGATTTCCTCAGTCTGGTCGATGCGCACGGCATCGCTTGGCATGAAAAGACGTTGGGGCAACTCTTCTGCGATGGCTCCGCGCGGCAGATCCTCGATATGCTGTTGGCCGAATGCGCCAAGGGCGGCGTAGACTTTGCTTTGGGCGAGGCGCCCGGCGCAATCAGCCATACCGACGGCTTGTTTCATGTCGGCCCACATAGCGCCCGCGCGCTGGTGGTGGCGACGGGAGGCCCCTCCATTCCCAAGATCGGCGCGACCGACGCCGCCTATCGCATCGCCCGCCAGTTCGGGCTGAAAGTGGTGGAACCGCGCCCCGCGCTGGTGCCGCTCACGCTGGGCGGAGACGAAACCCTGTTCCGCGAATTGTCCGGCGTGGCGGCGGATGTGACCGCGCGTGCGGGCAAGGCCGAATTTCGCGAAGCCGCGCTCTTCACGCACAAAGGCCTGTCCGGCCCGGCCATCTTGCAAGCCTCCAGCTATTGGACGCACAACGCGCCGGTCTGGATCGATTTCCTGCCCGAATGCAACGCGGTGGATGCTCTGCTCTCCGCCAAGCGCGATGCGCCTCGCGCCACGCTGCGCTCCTTCTTGGCAACCCACATGCCTGACCGGCTGGCCGTCGCGCTGTCAGAGCGGATCGGCCTTGCCACCCGCCTTGCCGACACGCCCGACAAGGCCCTGCGCGCTGGCGGCGAACGCCTCAACCGCTGGGCCTTCCACCCCAATGGTACAGAGGGCTTCGCCAAAGCCGAAGTTACGCTGGGCGGCGTTTCCACGGCCGAACTCTCCTCGCAAACGATGGAAGCCAAGCGCGTACCGGGCCTCTATTTCATTGGCGAAGCGGTGGACGTGACCGGCTGGCTGGGCGGCTATAACTTCCAATGGGCCTGGGCGAGCGGCGTTGCGGCGGGCAAGGCTTTGGTCAAATCTGCTTGATTTTCACGAGCAGCGCAGGCAGCACAACGCCCTCACTGCAAGAGTATCCTGTGCCATGACCTTGTCCCGCCTCCCCCTCGCCCTCATGCTCGCCGCGACCCCTTTGCCCGCGTTCGCGCAGAGCGCGGAAACGGCGATGGCTGACATGAAGTGCATGATGGCGGCGGGCAGCATAGACCCCGCCTCCCCCAAGGAGCAGCAGGATGCGATGATGCTGATGGCGGTCTTCTATGTCGGCAAGGTCTATGGCCGCAATCCGGCATTCGATGTCAGCGGATTCGTAAACCAGAACAAGGCCGAACTCGAAGCCATTGATGTGGCTGCTGAAATTCAGCGCTGTACTGGGGAATTCGGCAAGCGGGGTGAGGCGCTCAGCAAGCTGGGCGGATAACAAGTCCCGCCGTCCTGAGCTTGTCGAAGGACCGCGCTTCATTCTCTTGTCCGAGCCGAAAAAAGCGGTCCTTCGACAAGCTCAGGACCGCGGAATTGATTTCACCCGAACCCCACTGTCCCCGCGTCAACCAACGCCTTGATGACCACCGCCGCGCCGCATTGGCGTGATTTCGCGGTGGCGCTCCATTTGCCATCCGCCACGAACTTGCCCGCCTCATAATGGTTTGAAAATCCCCACAAATAGGGCGTGGGCACCAGCTGCTTGCGGTAGCCAAAGCCGTTATACGCCTCCAGCCGATAGAGCGTCCGCTCTAGGCTCCAGTCAGTCTTGCCTGCAAAGCCGAGCAGTTTCATCGCGTCCTTGGCGCTTGATTCCCAATCATCGGGCGGCAGCCAGACAGTGGGATGCCCGGCAGGAACCTGCCGCGTGCGCTGCTTGAGCGGATAGTCACCATTGTGGAGATGCGCGCGAAAATTGAAGCTCGCCTCCAGCCCGTGGATCGCGCCAATGAAGAACCACGGCACCTGCACATCCTTGCCAACCGTTTCATAACGCAGGCGGGATTGGGTGATCATTGCGGCCTGCCACACCACCGCATCCTTATGCTGCGCGCGGACCTCTGCTGTTTTGAACAGCCGCGCATATTCATCCTTGAGACTGGCGAAATCGCGCGCGGTCGAAAGGCGGAGCGGCGCAGGCTTGAGCGCATCGGGCACAACATGCTGGGTGGAGTTGACGTCCGCAAGCAGCGCCCCCGCTTTCTCCGCCGTTTCGGGATCGCGCCCCTCGCTGCGGTCAATCAACGAAACAAGGCGGGGCACCGCGCTTTCGTAGAATGAGCCTTCCACGGCAACCAAAGGCGGCGGCTTGATTGCGTCCAGCGGTGAATAGGGCAATCCCTTGGCATTGGCCTGCCGTTCGAGCGCGAGAATTTCAGTCACCATATCGAGCAGGTTGAGCGGGCCAACTTTGGCCTTCACCTTGTCGACCAGTGGCTGCGGCACCGTGACGCCGAACAGCTTGAGCGGCTCTTGCGATTGCGCCCAAGCCGGGCCGGCCATGGCGAGCCCCGCGCCAAACCGCATCACATCGCGTCTGTTGAACCCATTACGCATCACGGTCACCCTCCGTGGGAAGGGCTGATGCTAACATGGAGTCGGGCGTTTGGGGAGTCTTCCTGCACAGCCTCGTCATTCCCGCGTAGGCGGGAATCCAAGATCTCAAACTCTGGTGTTCATGGATTCCCGCCTACGCGGGAATGACGAAATGGGGACGAGAATGACGCCAAGAAGCAGCTTACCGCTCCACCCGCGTCAGATGCCCCATTTTCCGGCCCGGCCGCGCTTCGCCCTTGCCGTAGAGATGCAGATGCGTGCCCATATCGGCAGCGAGCTCTGCCCAGCGATCTGCATCCGCCCCGATCAGATTGGTCATCACCACTTTCTTGCCGGTGAGCGCGGTGGATCCAAGCGGCAGGCCAGCCACCGCGCGGATATGGTTTTCAAACTGGGAGGCAACCGATCCTTCAATCGTCCAGTGCCCGCTGTTATGAACGCGCGGGGCCATTTCATTGAACACTGGACCATCCGGGCCGCAGAAAAATTCGATGGCGAACACGCCGACATAATCGAGCTTCTCCGCAATCTTCCGGGCCAGCGCCCGGGCAGCGGGAAGCTGCTGCGCGACCTCTCCATCGGCAGGGACGGTGGATGTGTGCAAAATGCCGTCGCGGTGAACATTTTCCGGCGCATCCCAGAAAGCGACGGTCCCGGCGCGATCCCGCGCGACCAGCAACGAGAATTCCTGGTTGAATTTGACCATCGCCTCAAGGATCAGCGTGCCACCATCTTGAAGCGCATCCCAAGCCGCATCAACGTCTTCCGTGGAACGGATGCGGGCCTGCCCCTTGCCATCATAGCCAAAGCGCGTGGTCTTCAGGATGGCAGGCAGGCCGACCTTGGCAACCGCTGCGTCCAACCTGGCGCGATCTTCCACCACCGCCCAGTCCGCCGTGCGCCCACCGCATTCCTGCGCGAAGTTCTTTTCGGCAATCCGGTCCTGCCCGATTTCCAGCGCGCGGATCGGCGGGAAGACGGGGGCATGATCATCGAGCGCATGGAGCGGATCGGCCGCGATATTCTCAAACTCGAACGTCACCACATCCACGCTGTCTGCAAAGGCCGCGAGCGCCACGCGATCATCATAGGCGGCGCGCGTGTGCTCTGCTGCAACATCGGCGGCGCAGCTTTCCTCGTCAGGCGCAAAAATATGGATGCGATAGCCGAACGGGGCCGCCGCAAGCGCGAGCATCCGCCCCAGCTGGCCACCGCCGATAATGCCAATCGTGGAGCCGGGGGGCAGCGCCGTTCCGCTCATTGCGGCTCCTCTGCCACAGCCGCCGTCTGGTTCGCGCGCCATGCGTCAAGCCGCCCGGCGAGTGCATCGTCAGTAGTAGAGAGGATCGACGCCGCCAGAAGCGCCGCGTTGATCGCGCCGGGCTTGCCGATGGCGAGCGTGCCCACAGGAATGCCGCCGGGCATCTGAACGATGGAGAGCAGGCTGTCCATGCCGCTCAGCGCCTTGGATTCAACCGGCACGCCCAGCACAGGAAGCGAGGTCATCGCCGCTGTCATCCCCGGCAGATGCGCCGCACCGCCCGCGCCTGCAATGATCACTTTGAGGCCGCGTCCGCGCGCCGCCTTGGCATAGTCTGCCATCCGGTCCGGCGTGCGGTGGGCGGAAACGATCTTCACTTCATGCGCCACATCGAGCGCAGCCAGCGTTTCGGCGGCGTGCCGCATCGTTTCCCAGTCAGACTGGCTGCCCATGATGATGCCGACGCTGGCCATATTCGCTCCCGAAGCTGTCAAGGCTTTGCTCTATCGGCCAAGCCTCCGAAGTGCAATCAGGGCAACGCGCCTGATCAGCGCTCGCTCAGATAATAACGATCCTTGGCGCTCAGATCGTCGGCCAGATCATAAACGATCGGCTGGCCAGTCGGGATTTCCAGCCCGGTGATTTCATCATCGGGAATGCCAGACAGATGTTTCACCAGCGCGCGCAGCGAATTGCCGTGCGCAGAGATGATGACGCGCTTGCCTGCCTTGAGTTCGGGCGCGATGCGGCTTTCCCAATAGGGCAGCACGCGGGCAATGGTGTCCTTCAGGCTTTCGGTCGCGGGCACGGTGATGCCGGCATAGCGGCGGTCCTTGGAGAGATCGAACTCGCTGCCCGGCTCCAGCGGGGGCGGCGCCACGTCAAAGCTGCGGCGCCAGATCTTGACCTGATCCTCGCCATGCTTGGCCGCTGTCTCTGCCTTGTCGAGCCCGGTCAGCCCGCCATAATGGCGTTCGTTCAGGCGATAATCTTTTTCGACCGGCAGCCAGAGGCGGCCCATTTCTTCAAGCGCGAGGTTCAGCGTCTTGATGGCGCGCGATTGCAGCGAGGTGAAGCAGGTGTCGAAATCGAGCCCCTTCTCCTTCATCAATTTGCCCGCCGCGCGCGCTTCAGCCACGCCCTTTTCCGTCACATCGACATCCCACCAGCCGGTGAAGCGGTTTTCCAGGTTCCAGGCGGACTGGCCATGGCGGATGAGAACGAGCGTGGGCATGGGACGAGCCTTCTTCAAGCGTTGAACGGATGCGCGCGCCATAGGACAGGCAGGGGCGCGGGGGGAAGAGGTTTAGTTCGGTCAATCCAACCAAAACACCGTTCGCCCTGAGCTTGTCGCAGGGCTGCCCTTAAATTGACAACGCGGCGAAAGGAAAAGGCAGTGGTTGTTGCTCTGCAACGCCTTCGGCACCTACAAGCTCAGCACGAACAGAATTTGTGAAAATGGGGTGCATCACACCACCACGGCTTCCACCAGCATCGGCCCCTGATGCGCAAACGCCTTGGCCAGTGTCGCCTCGAAATCGGCTGCCGATTCCGCCCGCACGGCTGTCAGGCCCTGCGCCTGTGCCAGTCCGACAAAATCGAGCCCCGGCAGCTGCGTGCCGTGCAGCTTTTGCAGGCCGAAATGTCGGCCGAACACATGGAGCGCTTCATAGCGGCCATTATTGACGATCACGATGGTGAGATTCCTGAGGCCTAGTTGCGCAGCACTCCACAGGCTCTGGATGGCGTACATCGAGGCCCCATCCCCAATCAGCGCAATCACGCGGTCATCGGGCCGCCCCAGCGCGACGCCCACGGCAGCGGGAAGGCCGTGGCCCAGCCCACCACTGGCGCAGGTATAGAAGCCATCGCGATCCAATATCGGCAGATGATCATGCATCGCCCCGCGCGAACTCGCGGCTTCTTCCACGATGACACTGCCTTTGGCGCGCGCGGCAGCCAGACGCTGCATCAGCACGGCATCGGTAAAGGGCGCATCGGGCAGACGCTCCGGCACGGGACGCGGCGCGGGCGCTGTGCGGGCGATAGGATTCGGCCCGGAGAGCAATTCGGCCAAAGCAGGCTTGAGGCTGGAGACGATGCCCAGCCCCACCGGCAGACGCGCCGCCATGGACGGATCATCGCCAATCTGAACCAGCTTCGCGCCCTCGGGCAGATGTGGCCCCTCCCCTTCGGCGTGATAGGTGAAGGCGGGCGCGCCGAGCACCAGCACCAGATCCGCCCCCGCCAGATCCGCAACAATCGATTCGCGGAATGCCGAGAAGAAGCCTTGAAACAATGGATGATCTTCGGGAAAGCCGTTTCGCGCCGCCAAGGGCGCAACCCAGACGCCCGCTTTGTGCCGTTCAGCAAGCGCAATCACCTCATCCCACGCATCGTCAATGGCTATCCCGGCCCCGACCACGAACACAGGCTTGCGCGCTGTGGCGAGAAGCTCTGCGGCTTCGGCAAGCAGCGCCGAATCACCCCGGACCTGTTGCGACGCGCGGCTGATGGAGAGCGGCGGGCAGGCCCGATCCCAATCATCAACCGGGATCGAAACGAATGTCGGGCCATAAGGTGGCTGCATCGCGACATGATAAGCACGCAGGATCGCGCCGGGCACATCCTCCGCCCGCGCAGGCTCGCACGCCCATTTTACATAGGGGCGCGGAAACTCCGTCGCGCGCTCGGCATGAAGGAAGGGCTCATAGGGCAGGATCGAGCGCGCCTGCTGCCCCGCTGTCACCACCAAGGGCGTCTGATTCTTGTAAGCGGTAAAGATATTGCCGAGCGCATGGCCAACGCCTGCCGCCGAATGAAGGTTGATCATCGCCGCGTTGCGGGTCGCCTGCGCATAGCCATCCGCCATGCCGACAACCACCGATTCCTGAAGGCCCAGCACATAGCGGAAATGATCGGGCAGATCGCGGAACATGGGCAACTCGGTCGAGCCCGGATTGCCGAAGATTGTCGTCATCCCCAGATGATCGAGCAGGGCAATCACTTCATCGCGCACGGTGCGGGTCATTCGGGGCTCTCCTTGTTCAGGCCCCTTTATCGCCCGCGCCGTGGAGGCACAAAGAAAAAGGCCCGGCTTGCGCCAGGCCCCTCTTATCTTTTCCGCGCTGTGCGCCAGATCAGAAGCGTTGCTGCCGCTCATAGAGCGACTTGTAATGCTGGATGCGCGTGACCCGCAGGCCCGGCATTCCGGAGCGATCAACCGCGCGCTGCCAGCTGGCAAATTCCTCGATGGTGAGGTTGTAGCGTTCGCACACCTCATCCACCGTCAGCAGCCCGCCATTCACGGCAGCGACGACTTCAGCCTTGCGCCGCACGACCCAGCGAGTCGTCTCCGGCGGAGGCAGGGTGTCCAGCGTCATGGCTTCGCCCAAGGGGCCAATCACGGTCGCGGGCCGGATTTTCTGGTTCTCGATCATTCGTGCCTCAACTGAATGGGGGACAGCCCCGTTTCCAATGAATGACGGCTTAACCGACCGGACTTGAAGGAACGCTGAAATGCCAAGGTAAACAAGATGGTCATAATCCTTGCTCCCGCGTCAACAGGCGGGCTGCAACGGCTGCATGAAAGCTGCCCGCCACATGCGCCGCGCCCGCAAAACCGGGATTTTCATTCTGGAAAAGCGAAAGGACATTGGCAGTTGCGTCGCCAGAAGCAGGCAAAGTGTTTCGCACCATTGCCATGGCGAGCGCCGTAGGCAGCATCGCCTGACGTGCCACAATCGCAGCACGCAGGGACTCAAAGTCCGGACGCCGCGCAGACGCCCGCCTTGTGCCCATTTTCTGAAAACTGCTCATATCCATGCCAAGGCTTCTGGCAGAAAAGACTGAACAGGCCGTAAAGCATGAATTGCGCTGGAAATTTCGGCAAGGACTGCCCGCAGCGCGATATGAGTTTATTGGGTTCTGCGCCGCTTGCCGCCTTTGATCGGCCAGCACGTCTGGCGGATCTCAGGCGGCGCGGTCAATCTGCTCCCATCAATGGAGCAGCATTTCCTCCTTTACACGGAGCTTCTGCTTCTTGAGGGAGGAGAGCATCACATCGTCTGGATGCGGGCGATGCCCCTCTTCTTCAATCAGTCGGTCAAGTTCGGCATGGCGCGCTTCAAGTGCGTGGAAACGTGATGTATCCATAGTCCATTCTCCTTACGTCGATTCGACGTAGAGAGTAGATCATGATTGATCTGGCTTGTCTGCCATCAAAGAGTCATAATTGCGCCGAAAGGATGTTGGATGCGATCAATCGTTTGGACGGCAGAGCGGAGCCCAGAATGAACGATTTTTCCGTTCAGGCCCGATTGGCCGAATTGCGACAGGAGCATCGCGATCTCGACGCGGCGATTGCAGCGCTGGTGGCCTCGGGCGATATGGATCAACTCCGCATGGCGCGGCTCAAGCGGCAGAAATTGCGTCTGAAGGACGAGATTTCGGCGTGGGAACGCCAGCTCGTGCCCGATATTATCGCATGATAGCAACAGCATCCGGCGCGCGGGGCATTTACCCTGATTGCCGGTATGCGCCATGCCCGCACCATGGCAAGGCGCACAGATGATCAGCGCCCAACCTGAAAGCCCCCTGGCCCGGCGGCTTGTCTCCTCCCTTTATGTGGAGGCGATGCTTCTGTCTGACGAGGCGCGATCCTATTTCGATGGCTATGGTCGTGCAGACCGCGCCACGATGGACCCTGTGGAGCGCGTTTATCTCAGCTGCGAATCGCTGAAGGTGACGACGCGGCTGATGCACATCATCGCCTGGCTTCTGGTGCAGCGCGGCCTGCTCAACGGCGACACGCCCGAAGCGCTGCCGATGCGGCTGGGCCATGCAGATCACAGCGATCCCGCCGGGCTGATCGGCCTGCCCGCCGCCGCCCGCGCGATTATCCGTTCCAGCGTCGATCTCTATCGTCGGGTCGGTCTGCTGGATGCGGATCTCAACGGAAAGGTCAGCGTGGAAACCCTCTCCCCTGCCCTTGCTCTCCAGCAAAGCCTCGCCAGCGCGTTTTAGAGCTGCCCGATCCCTGCATGTGTTGGTACATCAGCCATGCACAGCTGGAGCGATGGGCTCAGGGCCACGCTTTTTTATGAAACCCACCGGCAACCCCGACGCGCACCGCTAAACCTCTCAAATCCGATTGAATTGTGAGCCGTTCAGCAGCCTGTTAAGGCGGATGCGGATTCAACAATTGCGCGCTTTATCAGCCTATGGACAGCCTTCCCCAAACCTACCGCACCACAATTGCGCCAAACTCCGTGGATTTCGACGAACTCGGCCATGTAAACAATGCCGTTTGGGTGCGCTGGATTCAGGACGTGGCAACCGCGCACTGGATGGCCGTGGCTACGCCTGCACAGATCGACACCTATGTCTGGGTCGTCACACGGCACGAGATTGACTATGCCGCCAATGTCGGCCCCGGTGTGGCTGTCCATGCGCGCACATGGATCAGCGATGCCCCCAAAGGCGCGCGCTATGACCGGAATATGGAGTTCACCGACGAAGCTGGACGGGTTCTGGTGAAGTCCGTCACGACATGGGCGCTGATTGACCGTGCCAAAGGGCGCATCGTGCGGGTTCCACCGGAAATTCCTGCGCGGTTCGGGGTGGTTTAGTCGCTAGCGAGCCAAACTCTCAACATGGTTCTCCGGCGAAGGCCGGAGTCCAGAGGAGGCTTGTGAAGCGTGCCTGTTCAACGTCGCCGAGCTCCAGCCTTCGCCGGAGAACAACGAGAGTTGGCGACGGAAAACAGCCCTTCAAACCTTTATCTTGGTGTGCCGAAGCCCCGAAATCCCAAAGAGATAAGGCACATCATCCGACATGGAGAGCACCACGGTCTCTTTCTTGTTGGACGAATAGTTAAGCCCGCCATGCGCCGCGTTTTCCGCGTCCAGCTTGGCATCAAACCCGGCCTCAAACACAGTTTTCATATTGACGGTGATTTCCAGATTGCGCGCCACCAATATGCGCTCAACAATCATCATGTCCTTGTCGAAAAAGCCGCTTGAATAATCATCGGCGTGCGCGCGGATCTTGCGCAGCCCATCCTTGAGATACCCCGTCCGCAAATCGCGCACGAACGAGCCTTCGCCAAAGCTGATGTCGATTGTCTTGATCTTCTTGTAATCAATCTTGAGTCCGGCAGAGACGGGGGCGCCAGGGAACGTCCCCTCCCCTTCAATCCCGAACTTTTTGAGCCCCTTGAAGCTGCGTTTGACGCCCGGAAGCATCTCTTCCGAATAGAGCGCCTCGACAGGCTCACCCGCTATTTGTGCCAACTGCTTCGCCGCAAGCATCGGCGCATATTCGCTGTTCGGCTCCGGGCATTCCTTATCGAATGCGCCAAGCAGGCCGCCATAATCGATCTTCTTCACGAATGACCCGATCAGGCTTAGCGCTTCGTCTCCGGGCTGGGCGCGCTTGGGAATTTTGAGAAAGAAGAGCGGACCGGCCCCTTCCAGCGTTCCGCCCCCGAAATACCAGTCTTTGCGGTTGCCATCACCCATCATCCGGTCCTCCTCATGGGGTGGAGGCTAGGACGGGATGGGAAGCGCCGCAATCCCCCATGATGTCAGCCGCTGACCGGTGAGACGCCCCAATTGTCGATCAGTCGAGCCTTGCCGAGCCGTGCCGCAACAAACAGCCGCGCCGGGCGGTCAAGTATAGTCATATCCCGCAAATCCTCAGCCCCGCACAGCGCCACATAATCAGGCTGATGAAAGCCTGCTGCAACGAGAGCCAATCGCACGGCGTCCAACGCGCTCGCCACCGCGCCACCGGCCTCTATGTCCGCCTTGGCCGCAGCTATCGCCTTGGGCAACGCGGATGCGGATGCGCGCTCCTGCGCCGTCAGATATGCATTGCGCGATGAGAGAGCGAGGCCATCCGCTTCCCGAACAGTCGGCACGCCAACCACATCCACACCAATATCCAGATCCGCGCTCATGCGGCGGATTATGGCGAGCTGCTGCCAGTCCTTCTCTCCAAACAGGGCCACATCCGGCCGCACCTGATTGAAAAGTTTGGAGACCACAGTCGCTACGCCATCGAAATGGCCCGGTCGCGCTGCGCCACACAGGCCATCGCCCAAGCCGGCAACCGAAACATTGGTGGCATAGCCCGCCGGATACATGGCGGGGACGCCCGGCATCCACAGCAACGAGACGCCGTGCTTCACCAGCAGCGCCATGTCCTTCTCGGCAGGGCGCGGATAGGCATCAAAATCTTCATTGGGGCCAAACTGGCGTGGATTAACGAAGATCGAGACCGCCACATGATCGGCGTGGCGCTTGGCCTCTTCCACCAAAGTCATATGCCCATCGTGCAGCGCGCCCATGGTGGGCACCAGCGCCAGCCGCGCACCGCCTTCACGCAAGGCAGAGGTCGCAGCGCGCAAGGCGGGAACATCGTGAACGGTTTGCATGGGGCGAAGGGCTCCGTTATGAAAAGACATTCCCGAACTGAAGCGGGGTAGAATCACTCAATCGGGATAAGACGCGCCATCATGTCGGGCAAGCCAGTGCATATTGTCGTTTTCGCAAACGAAAAGGGGGGGACGGGCAAGTCCACCACGGCTGTCCATCTGGCGGTGGCGTTGGCGCAGACCAACCATGCCGTGGGTTGCATTGATCTGGACCACCGTCAGCGCACCATGGCGCGCTATCTCGAAAATCGCGAAGGCACATCGCGGCGCGAAAATGCACATTTGCCGACGCCTGCCTACTCAACGCTCACGCATCCGGCAGAGGCTGCGCTGGAGCAGGAAATCGCACGGATGGCAGCGATTTCGGATTTCATCATTATCGACACACCGGGCCGTGACGACCCCATCACCCGCGCCGCCATTGCCCGGGCGGACACCATCGTGACCCCGATGAATGACAGTTTCGTCGATCTCGATCTGATCGGGCAGGTTGACGCCGATACCTATAAGGTGAAGCGCCCCAGTTTCTATGCGGAGCTCATCTGGGATCTGCGCAAGGAACGCGGGAAACGCGACGGCGGCACGGTCGATTGGGTTGTGATGCGCAACCGTATGCAGCACATCGAAGCGAACAACATGCGCCGCGTCGGCAAGGCGATGGATGAGCTCTCCAAGCGCACCGGCTTCCGCGTGGTGCCTGGCCTTGGCGAACGCGTCATCTACCGCGAGCTCTTCCCCAAGGGCCTGACCCTGCTGGACAGGGATGCGATTGGCGGGCTGGGCATCAGCCACATTGCCGCGCGTCAGGAATTGCGCGAGTTGGTGGCCGCACTTGGCCTGCCGACCAAGGATGCTGCCCAAGCTGAATTCGAGTTTGCGCAGTGAAGTTCCTGCTCTTTGCAGCGGCCATTGCGGCCATCTGGTGGATTTTGAAGAGTGGACGCCTCCCTGCATCCGGCATGTCCGCGCGGGAAGCCGCGAGCATTTTGGGCATTGCGGATGATGCGGACATAGAAACCGTCGTTGATGCGCATCGTAAACTGATTGCAAAGGTTCACCCTGATACAGGGGGTACGCCGGAACTTGCGGCGCGAGTCAATCAGGCGCGCGATGTTCTTCTGGCAAGGATCAGCCAGCAACGGACTTAGCATGACGCACCGCTTCAATCGCACCATCCTGCGCGAATATGATATTCGCGGCATTGTCGGGCAGACTTTGGGTGAAGAGGATGCGCGGGCCATCGGGCGCAGCTTTGGCACCATCATCCGGCGCGGTGGCGGCTCAACGGTTGCGGTTGGGCGTGACGGACGGCTCTCCTCTCCTGCCCTGTGCGCGGCTCTGGTGGACGGGCTGACCGCCAGCGGATGCAATGTGATCCGCACCGGCCTCGGCCCCACACCAATGCTCTATTATGCGGAGGCTGTCCTGCCAGTGGATGGCGGCATTCAGATAACCGGCAGCCATAATCCCGGCGATTATAATGGCTTCAAGATGGTGCTTGGCCACAACAGCTTTTTCGGCGCGGACATCCAGAAACTCGGAGCCATGGCGGCGGCGGGGGATTGGGAGAGTGGCAGCGGCACCACGACCGACAGGGACATGGAGTCCGCCTATCTCGCCCGCTTGATCGAGGGCTTTTCGCTTGGCAGTTACCGCATCGGTTGGGACGCGGGCAACGGCGCTGGCGGACGCATCGTCGAGCAGCTCGCGGCGATCCTGCCCGGCGAACACCATCTGCTCTTCACTGAAATTGACGGAAACTTCCCTAACCATCACCCAGACCCCACCGAAGAGAAGAATCTGGAGCATCTGAAAGCGCTCGTCGCGGAGAAGCAGCTCGATTTCGGATTGGCTTTTGATGGCGATGCAGACCGGATCGGCGCGGTAGACGCACAGGGCCGTGTCGTCTGGGGAGATCAGCTTCTCTCCATTTTGGCGGAACCTGTGCTGAAAAAGCTGCCGGGCGCGACGATCATCGGCGATGTGAAGGCCAGCCAGATGCTCTACGATCGCGTGGCAGAACTGGGCGGCAAACCCTTGATGTGGAAGACCGGCCACAGCCTGATCAAGACCAAGATGAAGGAAACAGGCAGCCCGCTGGCAGGCGAAATGTCTGGCCATATCTTCTTTGCGGATGACTGGTACGGCTTTGATGATGCCATCTACGCTGCTCTCCGACTTATTGCGGCGATTGATGCGGCTGGCGTTTCGCTCAGCACGCTCAAGGACCAGATGCCGGGCATGATCAACACGCCCGAACTGCGGTTTCAGGTGGATGAGAGCCGCAAATTCGCCGTGATCGACGAAGTGCTGGATCGGCTGGCCGCGAGTGGTGCCGACGTGAACCGCACTGATGGCGCTCGCGTCAACACGCCCGATGGCTGGTGGCTGCTCCGCGCGTCCAACACGCAGGATGTGCTCGTGGCGCGCGCCGAAGCGAAAGATGACGCTGCGCTGGAACGGCTGCTCGCCATGATCGACGCCCAGTTGGAAGCGTCCGGTCTGGAGCGCGGTCCGCAAGCGGGGCATTGATTGCCATTCGCTGATCTGGAAGAACATCCGGAAAGGCTGAGGTGTGCACTTGTATGGCAGGCAATTTCGTTCGCATTTTTGCTGCGCTCCTTTTAAGCAGCGCGCAGTCGGCGCACGCCGCTGACACCGCATGGTTCCGGATGCTCGCTGAAAATGGCAGGCAGATGGGAAGTGTGCGGCAGGATGTTGAGCCGCTGGCGGCCGGTCGGCGGATTACGGAAATCAGCGTGATGCGCATTTCCGAAGCGGGTAACACCGTCAAAACAATCACCGAGCGCAAGGTGCGGATCGAGGATGCGCAGGGGCGCACGCGCTCCATTGAAACCCAATCGACTGCCGGGCGCATCTCCACGCGCAGCACGGCGCTGATCGAAGGCGATATAGCCGCTATCGCGCGGCATTCGCGCCACGGCACGCGCACACAGAAGGTGCCACTCCCGCCTGGTGTGCGGTTTGATAATGGCGCAGGGCTGCTCTCCGGCTGGAACACGGCGCAAACGCCACGCCTTGATTTCCTCAATTTCAGCCTGTCGAACGAAGGCGTGGAGCGGGTGACGCTCGAACTGCGTCCTGGCTTTGAGGCTGATCCCGAAGGCCGCCTGTTCGTGATCCGAAAGAGCTGGGACGGAGAGCGACTGCGGGGCGTTTCAGCGCAGATACTCAACAAGAACCGCAGCCTGTTGCGGAGCACGCAATCCGTGTTGGGGACGAGCATCACCGTTGAGCGCAGTGACGACAAGGCCAGCCAGACCCCACTGCGCCCGGTCAGCATCATCCGCGCAGTGATGGTCAAATCGCCATTCCGCATCACGCCTGAGGCGCTCAATGGCCATGTGCGCTACAGCTTCACGCCAAAGGACGGCCTCGCCTTTCTCGTGCCGCAGACCGGCGAGCAACGCATGACGATGCAGGACGGCAAGTTGGTGATCGACGTGTGCGCCACATGCGGCGTGGCGCAATCGCTGAGCGAGGCCGAGCAAGCCGATGCGCTTGCCCCCACCCACTGGCTGGAGAGCGATGCCCGGCTGTTCCGGCAGATCGGGGCCGAGATGCGCTATGAGAAAATCAGCGACGAAGCCAAGATGAAGCGCCTCGCCGTCCGCGCGCGCCAGCATATGCGCAAGATGGACTTTTCTGGCCATTATACCGCGCTGGAAGCGTTCACCAGCCGGTCGGGCGACTGCACCGAGGAAGCGTCCGTGCTTGCAGCGCTGGGCCGCGCGGCGGGCATCCCCACGCGGACGGCCCATGGCCTTGTCTATTCGCGCGAGGCCTATCACGGCATCAGCCATGTGTTCATGCCGCACAGCTGGACGCTGGCCTGGATCGACGGGCGCTGGACAAGCTTTGACATGTCGATTGGCGCGTTCGATGCCACACATATCGTGCTGACGATTGGCGATGGCGACGCGCGCTCTGTCTCTTCAGCAGGCCAGTTGGCGGCCTTGCTGGAATGGACCGGGATGACACAGGTGAAATCGCGAAAGGCGGAGTAGCTCAACGGTCCTCCCCACCGCTCGTCCTGAGCTTGTCGAAGGACTGCCTTTCCTTCTTCTTGTGCTCCAAAGAAGTACAGTCCTTCGACAAGCTCAGGACGAGCGGGAGTAGGATAACAGCCCTAGCTCGCCGGATGCTCCTGCGTCAGTGGTGCCACATCATCCTCATAGACAACCGGCAACACGGGGATTGCCTTGTCTTCCTCGGTCTCAATATAGCGCACGGCCTTGGGGTCTTTGATGCCCCCCATCACGATGATGATGTCCATCTCTTCAACCGCTCCAGCGGCAGGCGCTTCCTGTGCAGCGGCGGCCATGGGCATCGCTGCGGCCGCTGCAGCCAGCATCACGGCCACGGCCTGCTTACGCGGCAGGGCGTAGGAGACGCACACATCACCGGCGCAGTCCGCAAAGAAGGCGACACGCGCGTCATCGCTCATCGCCGTCAGATCAGTTACCGTGCGCTTGCACATACGACAAAAATCCCCGTCCATGATGGCGGACAGGTCTGCCTGATACGGGCACGGGCTCTGGATGAGGGGGACACGGGCCATGATCAGCGGGCGGCAGGGGTTGCGCCTGTCAGCGGAGCTGCATCATCTTCATAGGTGACTGGCAGCACGGGGATCGCCTTGTCTTCCTCCGTCTCGATATACTTTACCGCCTTGGGATCCTTGATGCCGCCGACGATGATTTCCATTTCATAATCCTCAACAGCCCCAGCAGCAGGAGCCTCCTGCGCGGCAGCGGCCATCGGCATGGCGAGCGCGGCAGCAGCCAGCATCGCAGCCACCGCCTGCTTTTTCGGCAAGGCATAAGACACGCAGACATCGCCTTCGCAGGCGGCAAAGAAGGAGACGCGCTCATCATCGTTCATCGCGGTCAGATCAGTCACGGTGCGCTTGCACATGGTGCAGAAATCGCCCTCCATCACGGCGGCAAGATTGGCCTTGTAGGGGCACGGGCTCTGGATCACGGGAAACTTGGCCATGGCAACATCCTCTTCTTGACGTAGGGGAATGCTACGCTTTTCTGTGCGCGTGTCGAGTCATTCCTTTGCCGCGGCGGGGCGCGGGCGGAAACTCATGGACAGCGGCGTCGCCACGCCATCGGGGCGCACGCGGATGCGGACGATGGCCTGCTGCTTCTCGTCCCGCAATTTGGCTTCCATGTCTGCCGCCTTGGCCTGAGGGACGTAGAGCCTGTCACTGTGCGCGCCATCCTCTCCGTCTGACTCGTTCCAGTCATTGGGGCGGACGATGCTGACACAACCCGCTTCATCTGCGCTGCCTTTGATCAATCGGGCGGAGGCGATGGCAGGCGAAGCTCCCAAAATGCAAACGGGATCGGTCTCGAACGGCTGGAAGCCCATAGCCTCCTCGCCTTCCTTTACCGCAGCCTTGGGGAGCGGCCAATCATATTGATAGCGGATATAATGGCCGCGCAGCGGATCACGCGGATCATAGCCGCTCACCGGCACGACCCATTCAGTGCCTTGCTGCGCCATATGATGCGTGTTGGCCCATGCCGTAGCGAGAGCAAGCACGGGCAGCGCCAGCGTGCCGATCCAGATCGCCTTGCGGCTCATGCCAGTGCCTCCCCGTTTGATGCGGGTGCCAGATTGCGCGAGACCCGCACCGCCACCCACGCCACGCCCAGTGTAAACAAGCCCACCAGAATCAGGCCAATGCCGCTGCCCAGCAGATCGCTCGCCAACTCAAAGCTGAGGATGATGATGCGGACAGCGCAGACGCCCACCGCCGTCTGAAACACGCGCCGCCACCCGGCCTGCAACGAAACCCAGGCGATGCCGCCCCACAGGGCAAGGAACACAAAGGCATGGAGCAGGGCTTCATAGCGGCCCATCAGGGTGGAGAAGAAGGCGGACGCCGCACACAACCCCATCACCATCGCCGCAGAGCGCCCTGACCGATCTGGCTTGAGAAAGCCTGTCAGTGCGGCGGCGACAACCACAATACCAGCATGAAGCAACAGACCGCTTTCATTCTCGTTGTGCATATCCGCCATGACAAGCGTGAGCATGGTTGATTGACCGACGACAAAAACCAGCGCCACCTGTTGCAGACTGCGCCAGAATCCCTCCTGCCCCCATCGTCCACGAGCTGCGGCCGCGAGTGCGACCACCAGAGCCGGCAAGGATGCAATGAAACCCAGCCACAAGGATTGGTGCGTTCCCCACACATCCAGCCAGATCGCATGATTGTCTGCCGTGCCGATCAGCCCAGCGAACCACAGCAACGCCGCCAAGATGCCCCGCCCGAACAGCAGCAGCAACGGAGAGAAGATCAGCAGCGCAAAGCCAATCGGCTGCCACAACGGCGCGCTGGTCTGATAGACCTGCCCGATATGGCCGAGGAAAGTGAGGCCCAAGGCGGTGAGAATGAAGAGCATCGCGTCGCTGAACCAGCTACCCGCGCTCCCGTCTTCCGCCACACCACGCCATGCGAGCCAGCCCGCAAAGCCTGCCATGATCACCAGATGGATCACCAGCCGCACTGTGCCGGGAATGGCATCCCAATTGGCCGCGACAACAGACATGAGGCCCAGCCCGATGGTCAGCGCGCCAAGCCCGATCAAAGCCCACAGCCCCCAGGGGCGCGAATGGCCCTCTTCAAAGGCACGGATGCGGTCGGCGGTGGCGCTGTCGATCAGCCCTGCCTCCACCCATGCGTTCAGCTTGCGATCTGACATGGCCCCTCCTGTAGAGGGCTGAAGCTAGTCGCTCTCTGGCGGCTTGGCCAGCCTTTCCGCGTCGCGCTTGGCCGCATCAATCTTGCGGCGCAAAAAGCCATAGAGCAGCAGATGCGCGCCCACCGTGACCAAAACGACAATAGCAATGATCTTGGTGGCGCTCATGCCATGCTTTCATAGTCGGGCAGGCGGTAAAGCCTGCGAATCTGGAACGGGGTAAGGGGAACGAATATCGTGCGCATGAAGACCCGCGCAACCGCCATCTGCCAGCGCGGCATCCGGTGCGCGACCATGCTGCCTTGTCTCGATAGGGATACGAACTGCCGCACGCGCTTGAGCCGCATCCGCTGATAGGCGGGCAGCACCGCGTCCGCATCGCCCTTGCGCGCAGCAGCACCCAGCGCCACCGCGTCCTCAATTGCCTGACACGCCCCCTGCCCCAGATTGGGCTCCATCGCGTGCGCCGCATCGCCGAGCAGGATGATCCGCCCCTTGCCCAATATGCATGGCGGCGGCTTGGCATGGATCGAAAAGCCGACGAGTTTGTCGTCAGGCGTGGCGACCACGGCAGCGCGCGCCGCTTCGGTCCAGCCCTGCGTCTGTTGCACAGCATCACGCGTCATCGCAGCAGAGCCAGACGCATCCCCCTCATTGCGCATGAAATACCAATATCTACGCCCATTCTGAATGTCGAACTGACCAAAGCGTTCACCATGTGCCCAATGCTCTATGCCAAGCGCCTGCGCTGGATGGTCGGGCACCGCGTCAGACAAGGCCAGCAAGCCGCCATAGCCTGCATGGCTGGCGGTGACTCCAGAGACCGCTTTGGCCACAGCAGACCAGATGCCGTCTGCTGCAACCAGCAGATCGGCGCGGGCCGCAACGCCGTTCTCAAACTGCACGGAGACGCCCTGTCCATCCGCCTGCCAGCCGGACAGCCTGTGCCCCAAGTGCAGCGGCACTTCGCCCAACCCGGCGAGCAAGATCGCCTGCAAATCTGAACGTGTCACCATAAGTCCGGTACATCCCGGCAGGCATTGGCTGACCCGGAAGGCTGCGATGCGCGTGCCATCCGGCTCTGCTACAGCCACTTCGTCCACCGGCTCCCCAATGCCACGCAGCGCATCATGCAGGCCCAGAGTGTCGAGCGCGTCGATGGCATTGGGCCACAGGCTCAGCGCCGCACCCATCGGCACCAGTTGCTCGGCCTGTTCATAAATGGAAACGCGCCACCCAGTTCGCGAGAGAGCGATGGCAGCAGAAAGTCCGCCAATACCCGCGCCTACAATGATGGCCGATGGTGTGATCGCGTTTGGCACTTGCCCGCACTCCTCACCCGATTTCAGGTGGCGCGCCTATAGCAGAGCAATCTCGCCATAGCTGAATGCAATGCTGTGCACTCCAACTGCACGCAACGCATCTGCATGGCTTGCAGGATCGGCAATATGCCCAGCCGAACACAGGCCGATAACATGCATCCCGGCCGCAACGGCAGCGCGCGCGCCAGTGGGCGAATCCTCGATCGCCATGCACGAAACCGGTGCGACACCCAGCCCCTGCGCGGCTTTCAGGTAAATATCCGGATGAGGCTTGCCGCGCGCCATTCCGTCCGCGCTGTAGACATGCTCTGCAAAGTGCCCGTGCAGGTCAAACCGCTCCAGCGCCCAGCGCAGATAATCGGGATTGCTGGAAGAGGCGACGGCACGCGGCAGATGTGTAGTGGCAGTGAGGAAATCAGGAGCCCCTGGCACCGGCGCAAAGCCCTTGGCAAAATGGGCGCGAGCGCGGGTGCGGTGCGACTCCCGGAATTCATCGGGCAGCGGCCCGCCTAGCCGTGCCATGATACGGCGTTCGGTTTCCTGCCAGTTATGCCCGTAATAATCGCGCAGCGAATCCTCAAAGCTGGTGGGCAGACCAATAGCGGTCAGGCTTTCCGCCAGCGCCCGGTTGGCGGGCACTTCGCTATCGGCAATCACCCCGTCAAAATCGAAGATGATCGCGGCGGGCGCGGGAGAGACAGGCCTGTTCATTCCGCGCTCAAGAGCGGCCCGCCGGTGCGCTGTCAAGGCTGATACCGCGCCACGTTTTCAAAGGGGGTTAACGCGTTTGCAACCATCCGGGATTGCGCTAATTTCCTGATCCAACAGGGCATGGACAGACTTTAACAGTGGCAACGCTTGCGATTTTCAATCCCAAAGGGGGCGTCGGAAAGACGAGTCTTGCCCTGAATCTGGCGTTTGAGGCAGCGCAGGCTGGTTTCCGCACACTGCTGTGGGAAGTCGATGAACAAGGCGACTCGCACTGGCTGTTGAACGATGCGCCCGAACGACCCACCCGCGCATCGCCCCATTGGGTGCCAGGCGGCGTTGACATCACAACGCTCATCACCCCCACCCGATTTGAACGGCTGAGCCTCCTCGCCGCCGATGATTGTATGCGCCGCACCGATAACTGGTTTGCGGATATGGCGCATGGCCAGCGCCTCGCCCGCCTGTTTGCATCGATGGAAGCTGATTTCGATGTGATCATCCTTGATTGTCCGCCCGGCTTCAGTGATGCCAACCGCACGATCATGCAGTTCGTCCATCTGGTGGTGATCCCCACTGTGCCTGCTCCGCTCGCCTTGCGCGGCCTGCACCGCGTGCGCGATTTCCTGCGGCGTCATCGCGGCGCGCACCCGCCCATGCTTCCGGTTTTCTCAATGATGGACAAACGCCGCACGCTGCACCGCGCGGCAGCCGAAGAGCATCCGGACTGGCCCGTAATCCCGATGCGCAGCGACATCGAGCGCATGACCGAGCGCAAAGCCCCGCTGGGCATATTTGCCCCCAAGAGCGCTTCACGCCATGCCTATCAGAGCCTTTGGAACGGCATTCAGCGCAAAATGGCACGTATGCGCGTCATCCGCTCATTGGTGACGGGACAGACCTCTGCGCCAACGCAAATGCCCGCAGCGCCGCGTGCCAACCGGCCGAAGCCCGGATCACCGCTTTGGCCAGCCTATCAGCCCGAACAACGAGGGTCGTAGAACACACCCGCCCATCTTGGAATGGTGGGCCGCCTGCCAGGCGACGCCCCTCCTCGTAGCGGTCACTGGAACTTTGCCTTCGTGGCTCTGCGTGCGCCACAGTTCCTTCTCACACCAAGACACAAAGCGACGAATAAGGAGGGATTGTTACAACAATATCCGTCATTCAGCGATTCCTCGCGTCAATTCGGCCGAAAAATCTCAAGCATCTGGCGTTGGCTGAACGGATGGTGCCGGGAATCGATTGGTATCGCTCGTTTCTCATCGAGCCATCCGGTCTCAGGGTCCCAATAATACCTGAAGGCATGAAGCAGCGGCAGGCGAGATATTTGCCCATCGTCCCCCACAACGCGCGCGCGCAATTCAAATGGCATTATTGATACAAGGTCATCTAACTCATCCCGCCATTGGTCGACAGCCAAGCGATCACCCGACCAGATTCCTTCCGCTTTCATGATCGGGGCGATCTTTGGAAGCCAACTCATCCTGTCGCCCGATCGCAGGCAATATCCGGCATCGCTGAGGCATATCACGGCCTTTTCAAAGTGACGGGGATAGATCGCCGCCCCCTTGCGGACGGGAATAGGCGCGACGTCGGCTGTGCGTGACCAACTGCCCAATTTCCGGGCGAGATCAAGGAAACAACCTATCAGCTCCTGTTCGTCGGTTGCTTCATTGAAACCCGTCGCATCCAGATGGCTGTTCAAATCTTCCGCTACGAGTTGAAGCTTGTAGACTATAAATTCACCTTCAATCGAAAAATCTTGAATTTCCTCTGGACACGGAATTTCAGCGAGCAGGCCCTGCTGCTGCATGATCGTGAAAGCGCGGTCATAGTCTTCAAAATTTTGGCAATGGGCAAATATGCTGCCGTTCAACACGACCCCGCTTTCACGAGATTCATGCACATCCTGGCTCGGTAGAACCTCAGCAATTCCCTGGAACAACACCCAGACCATTGAGTGAAGGATACCGGCAAGGTACATGGACATCACCTCCAGTTTTTGGGATACTCTATCAATATCGTCCTGCGACCCACGAACATCAATTTCATATCGCGTCCCCAGAGTTTGTGTGGGGTTTTCCCCAACGCAATAGGGGGCCGTTTCATCATACAGCGCGCCCCTCCCGCATGATCAGATCGGCAGTTCTCCCAACACCGTTTTCATAACAGCCACTGCCTCGACAAAATCCTCAATCTCTTGCACCGTCAAATTGCGGTGTGGCAGTGTCAGATAGTTGTTCCGCATATCTTCATTGGCCATTGTCATGGACGCTTCCATTTTCGCCAACTGATCGGGCGGAATGAGATCTGTCTGCACACTCGCCAAAGCGGCGGCTCTCATTTTCTGAGCAGCATCATTCATCCGCGCGATTTCGGCATTGGCGGTATTTATCAGACAGGTTTCAAGCGGCGTTCGGATCACGGTTCCGACGGGCATCGCGATCTCTTTCTGGCGTGGAGGCTGGCCATCAATGAGTCTGCCCATATCTGTATCGAGCGCCTTCCAATGATTGACCGCATTCACATCAACAATTTTTCCGCAAATGACGAAAGACCCGTCAGGTCTCCGCCCCGCTGCGCCAGTTTTGCTATCGGCCGAACTGGCGAAGCCCATATGCGCGCGCAATTGATCTGCAACGCCTGCTCCATCGAAAGCGAAAAGGGCCAATACACCCGCCAGCCCTGCGAACACTGCAAAAGCAGCTGTCCTCGTACGCCTGATCAATTTGCAATTTCTCTCAGATTGGCAGTCTTCTTGCGCACCTGATCCAGTTCATAGGCTGTCAGCGCACGCTGCGGCAGTTCGAGCAGCGGGGGTGCGGGGTTTTTGCCCCCGGATACATAGTATTCCGGGTCCTTTCCCGAGGCGGCCTGCGCCACCGCCTGCATCTCGGCGAGCACCCGCGTCTCTTCCTGAGACGGTCCATAATAGGGCGGCGGCGGCGAAATCTGGCCCGTTGTCCGCCCGGGCGTTTGCGTCGGAACAAGGCCTGCCTGATCACCCAGCTTGCCGTTTATGCCAAGTTCAAGAGGACCAACCGGTGAGCGCTGAACCTCTACGCCGGCCTGCATCGTGCCGAAAATGCGTGTGCCCGACCAGAGCGACACGAGCAGGAGCAACGCCGCAAATCCGAAGAGTCCGAGCTTCCGCAGCGAGCGATCAGGCTTTGATGAGAATGGGTTCATCCCCGCAGGCTAAACGCCTAATATTTCCGGCAGGTTAATTCCCCAATATTCTCAACCTCCACCCATTCACACCTAAATCAAACAACATGTGTATCGAGCGTCGTCTATTCATGCAGTTCTGCCCAATTCACGACCTTGAATTTCACTCCACCGTCACACTCTTCGCCAGATTACGCGGCTGATCGACATCGGTACCCTTGGCGCAAGCGACATGATAAGCGAGCAATTGCACCGGAACTGCATAGACCAAGGGCGCAATCAACGGATGCACTATGGGCATTTCGATGGTGGCAAGGCAGCCCTCGCCCGCTTCGGCCAGGCCTTCGGCATCCGAGACCAGCACGATCTTGCCGCCGCGCGCGCGGACTTCCTGCATGTTGCTCACGGTCTTTTCGAACAACGGGCCAGAGGGCGCGAGCACGATGACCGGCACGGCTTCATCGATCAGCGCGATCGGTCCGTGTTTCATCTCGCCGCTGGCATAGCCCTCGGCGTGAATATAGCTGATTTCCTTGAGCTTGAGCGCGCCTTCGAGCGCCAGCGGATAATCCGGCCCGCGCCCAAGATAGAGCACGTCGCGCGCGGGCGCGATGAGATGCGCCATGGCGGAAATATCTTCATCATGCGCGAGCGCGGCATTGAGCGCGGCAGGCGCTTCGATCAGGTGGCGAACAACCTCGCGCTCGTCATCCTCAGACAATTTGCCCTTCACCAGCGCCAGATGCGCGGCGAGTGCAGCAAGCACAGCCAGTTGGCAGGTGAAGGCCTTGGTGGATGCCACGCCGATTTCCGGCCCGGCATGGGTGGGCAGCAGCAAGTGCGCCTCGCGCGCCATCGAACTCGTCGGCACGTTGACAACGACCGCGATGGTCTGCCCCTTCTCCTTGCAGTGCCGAAGGGCCGCGAGCGTATCTGCCGTCTCTCCCGACTGACTGATAAACAGTGCCAGACCGCCTTCTTCCAAAACCGGATCGCGGTAGCGGAACTCGCTCGCCACATCGATGTCGACGGGCACGCGCGCAAACGTTTCGAACCAGTATTTGGCAACCATCCCGGCATAGAAGCTGGTGCCGCACGCAACGATGGTGATGCGCTTCACGCTCGCCAGATCGAAATCCATCTGCGGCAGCGCTACGGTCTGTTCGAGCGGACGGATATAGCTGGAGAGCGTCTGGGCGACCACGGTGGGCTGCTCGAAAATTTCTTTCTGCATGAAGTGGCGATATTTGCCCTTCTCAACCGCTGCGGCGGACACGCCCGACGTGGTGATGGTGCGTGTAACGGGCTGATTATCCTTGTCAAAAATCTCGGCCTGCCCTGCGCGGATGATCACCCAATCGCCCTCTTCCAGATAGGCAATCTTTTGCGTGAGCGGAGCCAAAGCCAGCGCGTCTGACCCCAGATAGGTCTCTCCCTCGCCATAGCCGACGACGAGCGGCGAACCAAGCCGCGCGCCGATCAGGAAATCGGGATGCTGGCGGAACGCGATGGCGAGCGCGAAGGCCCCACGCAGGATGGGCAGCACCGCCTTCACGGCGTCGGTCGGCGATTTCCCCGCCTCCACCTGTTCGCTCACCAGATGAGCGACGACTTCCGTATCGGTTTCGCTTTCGAACGTCCGCCCACGCGCGGTGAGTTCATCGCGCAGCGTCTTGAAATTCTCGATGATGCCATTGTGGACCAGTGCCACCTCGCCCGTGGCATGGGGGTGGGCGTTGGATGTGGTTGGCGCGCCGTGCGTGGCCCAGCGCGTGTGGGCAATGCCGATCAGGCCCGGCGCGGGATTACCAGCCAGTTCCTTCACCAGATTGTTGAGCTTACCTTCGGCCCGACGGCGGATCATCTGCCCGCCCTCAACAGTGCAGACGCCAGCCGAGTCATAGCCGCGATACTCCATCCGCCGCAGCCCATCGATCAGACGGTCCGCCACCTCTTCCTTGCCAACAATGCCGATAATGCCACACATGCTGTTTTGTTCTTTCTTTTACAGGGTGTAGGGAACCCGGATGCCCGGCATCTCTGCCGGAAAATCCTTGGTATTTCGTGTAATGAGTACGCGCCCGCGAATCTGAGCAGTCGCCAATATGATCGCGTCAGGCGATTTCAGTCTTGGTCGATCCCGCCGCAAGGCAGCCGCGCGCAGAGAAATTTCATCGTCGATTTCATCAAGTCCAAATCGAGAGAGGAACAACAGGGCATCGCGCACCACGGCCTCATTGCCTTTTGACAACACTTCTATCCACGCCATGCGGCTGATCCATAACCGCGCACCGCTATTGGCAATGCGAGTCATCTCTCGCAGCGCCGGCTCATGCTCCAGCAACGTGTCGATCAGGATATTGGCATCAAGGCTATAGCCGCTCATGCGCCATGCTTCTTGTGCTTCTCTGCCGCCTTTCTTGTCAGCGCCAGATAATGCGCCCGCTCCTTCTCGTCATAATCATCAAACATATCAGGCGATTCCGCGCGCACTTCTTCAAAATCGTCATCCCACGAACGCGTCCATTCGGCACGGCGTTTGCGATCATAGTCGTGACGGTCAATCTCGACGCCGTGCCGCGCCCAAAGGCCGAACCCAGCCTCAAATCCATCCATCGCTGTTTGCGGACGATAGGCGGTCACCGCCTCTCTCAGCACCGCCGCGCGCGACTTGCCCTGCTCGGCAGCGATCTGGTCGAGCCATTTGATATCTTCATCGGGGAGATCGGCGAGGATGCGTGTCATAGCGATACAATGATATCATACCATGATATCATGTCAAGGCATTACCCCTTCTTCGCCGCCTTGCGCGCTGCCATCATTTCCCGGAACCGGGCTGCCCAGTGCGGCTTATTCTCCTGATTGCCGCGTGCGATGGCGAGTGCGTCGGCCTGAACGTCTGCTGTCACCACGCTGCCCGCCGCCACAATCGCGCCCGCCCCTATGCTCACTGGCGCGACCAGTGCAGAGTTGGAGCCGATGAACGCGCCCTCTCCAATCTCGGTCTTGTACTTCAAGAAACCATCATAATTGCAGGTGATGGTGCCCGCGCCGACATTCGCGCCCGCGCCGATTTCAGCATCGCCCAGATAGGTCAGATGGTTGGCTTTCGCGCCCTTGCCCATATGCGCCTTCTTCATCTCGACGAAGTTGCCGATCTTCACCTTTTCGTCCAGCACCGCGCCGGGGCGCAGGCGGGCGAACGGACCGATTTCGCAGTGATTGCCGATGGTTGCGCCCTCTATGTGAGAGAAAGCGTGAATCGTCACATGATCGCCCACGCTCACGCCGGGGCCGAAAAACACGCTTGGTTCAATCACAACATCACGGCCCAGCACAGTATCATGCGCGAACCAGACGGTTTCTGGCGCGATCAGCGTGACGCCTGCATCCATCGCTTCTTTGCGGCGGCGCGCCTGCCACTCTGCTTCCATCATCGCAAGTTCCTCCCGGCTGTTGATCCCGGCCACGTCAAACGGATCTGTGGTGACGACGGCGCAATGCCGACCATCCGCATTGGCGATGTTGACGATGTCGGTCAGATAATATTCCTTGGCCTCATTCTCAGGTGTCACGCGGTTGAGCAGCGCGAACAGATCCTGCGCTTTCACGGCCATCAACCCGGAATTGCACATGCGGCAGGCCCGCTCTTCCTCGGTTGCATCCTTATGCTCGACCATCTTGAGCACGCGATCCCCTTGCGTGATGACGCGGCCATATTTGAGCGTGTCTTCCGGCTCAAACGCAAGCACGACGACAGCGGGCGCATCCGCCGCGTTCAGCCGGTCGATCATCGCCTGCATCGTGTGCGTGGGCACAAAGGGCACATCGCCATAGAGGATCAGCACATCGCCCTCAAAGCCGCTGAGCGCCCCTTCCGCCTGCTGCACGGCGTGGCCTGTGCCCAGCTGCGGCTCCTGTACGGCGAGCGCAGCAGAACCCGCCAGCGCCTTTTCCAGTTGGGCCTTGCCGGAGCCGACGACGACCACCTTGCGCGCCGGCTCCAGCGCGTCGACGCTGGCCAGCAGGTGCATCAGCATGGGGCGGCTGGCGATGGGGTGCAGCACCTTATGGGTGTCTGATTTCATGCGGGTGCCCTTGCCTGCTGCAAGGATGATGGCGGCTGTTTTGCTCATGAGAAGCGCCATGCCACCAAATTGTTGCGGTTTCTACACTAACTCGCCAAGGCGCGTCGCATGACTGATTTCCCCTTCGCCCTCATCGGCTTTGATCTGGATGGCACGTTGATCGACACATCAGAAGATCTGCGCCTCGCCTGCAATGTCGGGCTGGAGCTTGCGGGTATCGCGCCGCTTTCGCCGGAACAAATCCGTTCAGCGATAGGCGGCGGCGCGCGGCGGATGCTGGAACGGGGGATTGAATTCAACGGCAGAGGCGCCGTTTCACCCGACCTGTTTGAAGCGATGTTCGATGCGTTTCTGGAGCATTATCAGGCCAATATCGCAGCCCACAGCCGCCCCTTCCCTGGCGCTCTCGCCATGATGGACGCGCTTGATGCGATGGGCGTGAAGATGGCCATCGTCACCAACAAGCGCGAGGCGATGGCAGACCAGTTGTTCCGCGAGCTCGGCCTGCGCCACCGCTTCGCAGCGTTTCTGGGCGGCGATTCGCTGGGGCCGGACAAGGCCAAGCCCGCGCCTGACCTGCTGCATGAGATGATAGTTCGTGCGGAAGCGCAGGGCCGCGCCGCCTTTGTGGGCGATTCCCATTTCGACATTGATGCGGCCAAGGCGGCGGGGCTGCCCTCGGTTGCGGTCAGCTTTGGCTTTCTGATGCAGCCTGTCGAGACGCTGGGGGCGAATGCGGTGATCGACCATTTTGACGATCTGATCGCCGCGCTCCGCTGCCTCGCAGTCTGATCCTACCATGCAAACGTCATCCCCACGCGCCCGCCGGTCGATCCCTTCACGGTCGATCCCGCCACACCTGCGTTGATATAGACATGGCTGCTCGCCTTGGTGACGATCTGGCCCGAAAAGCCCTGCTGCCCGCGATAGGTGGAAAGGTTGAACGACATGGACATTTTCGCGTCTGCCGGAAGGATGGTACCGCCCAGTGCCATTGCCGCTGCGATGCCGCCATTGGCCGCACGGCTCGTCGCATCAAGCCGCTGATTGAGATTGCCAACCAGCCCTTCGAGTGAAGTCAGGCGGCTATTCTGCTGCACATCTAGCGATTGCAACGCATTGATCGCGGTCGCCTGAGAGGCGATGGCCGAACTGTTGGCCGCAATTGCCTGACGGATGGAAGGATCACGCCCCAGCGTACCACTCGCATCCACCGTCACAACATCCGTGGGGCCAGATTGTGTGGCAGTGCTGGCAGCCACGTCTCCCACCGTCACTGAACTGCCTGCGCCGCCCAGCGCCACCTGATTGGCGCGCGTCGCGCTGGCGTCCGCGCCAATCGCCACAGACTTGGCTGCGGTTGCTTTTGCATTTTCGCCGAGCGCAATGGCACCTGCCGCGCCCGCATTGGCTTTGTTCCCCACGGCAATGGCGGACTGGCCATTGGCGACTGACTGGTTGCCAAGGGCCACGCTGCCATCTCCGGTGGCAGTATTATCCGCCCCCATCGCCACTGCGCCCGTTCCGTTGGCGTTGTTCGGATCACCGATGGCCACCGCGCCATTGCCCACGGCCCGGTTGCCAAAGCCAATGGCGACCGCTTTTTGTGAGGTCGAGGAGTTGGTGCCAATCGCCACGCCCAATCGCGTCAGAACGATGCCTTGCCCACTATTCCCATCGGTTCCGTTGGTTGAGCCGCCCTCGCCCAAAACCAATTGCCCGCTGCTCAACACAAAGCCCGGTCCGTTCAACTGGATTTGGCCGCCGCCAAAGCTGGCATTGCCGCCAAAGGCAATCTGCGAGTCCGTGAGCAGAAGCCCCGGCTCAGTGAAGCTGAACAGCCCCGCACCGAAATCAAATTGGCCTTGGCTCCCCAACAGCAGCCCGCCCGAATCAAGGGCAATTGTGGGCGAGGTCAGATTGATCTGACCACTGAATCGAAGGGCGTTGTTGCCCAATCGAATGGGACCACCCGGCGTCACGCCAGAGACGCCCGCTATCGCAGCATTGAGCTGCCCCAGATTGACGGCATCGGTGGCGTTGATGGCCGTGGCGACATTGACAATGCGCCGTTCTGATCCTGCCGCACCGACCGAGACTATATTGTCCAGACTGGCCACCGAGCCGTACCCCAGCGCCACCGAATTCGCGCCTGATGCCACCGCATCATCGCCCAGCGCCACCGCGCGCGCGCCGCTGGCCACTGCGCCAGACATATTGTCATTGGCGTCGCCGCCAATCGCAATCGCGCCAACCCCGCTGGCCCCGCTGCGGTCTCCCAATGCCGTCGCGTGCGCCGCCGTTGCGCTCGCCAGCCGCCCCAGCGCCGTTGCGTTCGCCTGTGTGCTGCGTGCGCCTGTGCCCAGGGCCGTGCTGAGAATGCCCGATGCCTCCGACTCGCTCCCGACCGAAACCGCACTCTCGCCCGTCGCTTGCGCTGCTGTTCCCAGCGCCAGCGCATTGAGCGCGCCAGCATTGGCGAGATTGCCGAACGCTGCTGCGCCTTCGCCCGAAGCGGCAGACTCAATGCCCAGTGCAACGGAGGTTGCGCCTCCAGCCGTCGCATCATCGCCAATGGCTATCGCGCGCGCTCCTGTGGCAACGGCCCCGACCTGACTGTCATTGCCATCTCCTCCAATCGCCAGAGACCCCAGCCCTACCGCCCGGCTGCGATCTCCCAGTGCCGTTGCATGGGCAGCCAGTGCACCAGAATTGCGGCCCAGAGCCGTTGCGCCAAACTCCGTGCTGCGTGCGTTGGTGCCGATGGCGGTGCTGAAGCTGCCTGAAGCTTCGGCAGCATTGCCGAGCGCCGTATCGTTCAGCTCAAGCGCCTGCGACCCGACGCCCAACGCAATGCTGTTTTCCGCCACCGCTTTGGACAGGCTGCCAAGCGCCATCGCATTTTCGCCAGAGGCCTCAGCCTCACCCCCCATGGCAATGGCGCGTGTGCTGCTGGCATTGGCATCATCGCCGATGGCAATCGCTAGCGCGCCACTGGCCTGCGCGCCGGTCAGAGTGTCATTGGCATCGCCGCCAATCGCAATCGCACCGTTGCCAGATGCGCCGCTGCGGTCTCCCAATGCCGTTGCGTGAGTCGAGATCGCGCGTGCCAGCCGCCCGATGGCAGTCGCTCCGAAATCGCTGCTGGTAGCGGACGTGCCCACTGCCACGCCCAGTCCTCCGCTGGTGACAGCATTGGCCCCCAGTGCCACGCCCAATTCGCCGCTCGCTGTGGTACCCGAACCGATGGCGATCGAATCGCCGCCTGTTGCCGTGGTGGGCGATGACAGATCGAGAGAGGTGGTCTTTGCGCCACCAATCGCAATGTTGCCGCTGGTTTGCGGCCCCGCTGTCACGGTGGAGGCCTGCGCACCAATGGCGATGTCACCCGCGCCTGCTGCTTGGCTGTTGCCGCCTGCGGCCACGCCTTGCACATCATCAGAGCGCGCGCCCGAACCAACCGCAACGCCATTCGCGCCACTGCCCTGTGCGCCATTGCCCACAGCCGTGGCTCCATCGGCCGAAGCGATGGCGGAATCGCCCAGAGCGGTTGACCCAGTACCGGTAGTTGCAGAACCATCCCCGCATTTGAGCGTGTCAAACAACGCGTCGATGCTGCACACGGGAGGACTACCGCCCGGCCCGGTGGGAATGATCTGCGCGAAAGCCGGCGATGCGATGGCGAGCGCCATGATGCTGGTTCCGGTCAGGATCACCGGGCGGATACGAAGGGGAGTGGCCATGTTGTTCTGCTCCTTGGCTTTTCGGGCGACGCGTGCCGCCTGCACCCGTCCTTCATCAGCCAAATTGCCACTTGAAACGCCTCCCCATTGGGAGCAATTTGCCCCCTCGCGGTCGCAGCGTTTCAAAGAGCGGGTTCATCACTCTTCACCAGACAGGGATTGATCAATGCGACCATCAGCGGCCATCCAGCATATCCGGCATATTGCTGCACAAGGCTTGCCGCCACTGATCGCCGTGCCTGCGATGGTCGATGCGCTGGAAGAGCTGGTGCCAGCCCGCACGCGCACCTTTGTGTGGCTGGATGAGCAGGGCAACACGGCCAGCCTGTATGAGCGCGAACCCATTCCCGAAGCTCTGGATGCCTTCAACCTCGCCACCGCGGAGCTGGTGCGGCGCGGCGAGCCCTCCGTGATTGATCTCTCCCATTCGCCCGATGATTTTGGCGGCTGGCGCCGCTTCCTCCATCATCCGCAATGGGAGCGATCCGTGATGAAGAATGAGCTGTTTCGCCCTTATGGCATTGGCAATAATATCGACTTTCCCCTGAGAGACCGGGGCCGCACCCGCGCGTTGCTTGCCATTTGTCGCGAACCCGGCAGCCGCGCCTTCACCCGGACGGAGGTGGATGCGGTGCTGGGTTTGCGTCCGCATTTCCTCCACGCCATGCACGCGCCGGAAACGATGGCGCTGGCGTGCGGCACAGGTGGCGAGGTGGCGCTGGCGCTGATCGGCGACGATGGCACGGTGTGCGAGGCAAGCGCGGAAGCGAGCTTCCTGATGTATCAGCTGTGTTGCGGTCCGAACGGCAATGCCCCTGTACTTGCCCGGCGCGCGCCGGATCAGGTGCGGTCTGCCGTCGCAATATTGCGCGCAGCAAACACAATTCCACGCGCCGCGCCGCCCATGCGCGATGTGCGCACGCCTTGGGGCCGCATCCGCATCATCGCGCATATGCGCGCGCAATCTGGAGAGACGGTGGTCACGCTGCAACGCTTCCTGCCAAGAGATATGGCCCGTCTGGACCGGCTCCGTCACCTAGACCTTGCGCCTCGCGAACGCGAAGTGGCTCTGGCGATGAGCAAGGGCGGAAGCGGAGACGCCATTGCGCAGGAATTGGGACTGACCATAGGTGCCTATCGGCAAATGGCCAAACGCATCTATGCCCGTCTGGGCGTCACCGGGCGGGACGGCGTGCGCCAATTGCTCGATTCATAGAGCCTCTGCTCAAACCGCCTCCGCAATCAGGAATTCGGGTGCATCGGCAAAGCCCATGAACGCGCCCATCACCGCCTGCACGGTTTCACCTGGCATGTCTTCACCAGTAAAACCCGCCAGATCGCTGATTTCGAAAATCTCGACATAGCTGCAAGAAGGCGGGCCTTCTCCCATCAGAAGTCCCGACACACGATACGTATCAAACCGTGTCACGCGGGAAAGGCCGCGCATGGCGGGCTGATCGACCGTCTTGACCCAGTTTTCAAAATCGGCGGGGGATACGCCATCTTTCAGGCGATAGGTCAAAATCAGATGCGCCATGCTTCATCTCCTGCAATAATCAAAACATGAATGCTCCATCCCTGCATGACACGTCTTGGATATTTATGATGCTCTCAACCGCCAGCGCCTGAACCCGGTCACAAATAGCAGCAGCGGGATCAGCCCGGCGAGCGCAGTCAGGATGCGGGTTGCCAATCCACCAAAGCTGCCATCGTGCAACGCGTGAATCCAATTGTTGATAAAGCCAGACGCATTGGCCTGCCGCGCATCACTCACAGCAAGCAGCGTGCCTTTATACTGATCCACCCACACAAAACTGTGCGGAAAGCGGCCGCTCGGATCGCCGGGGGCCTGCATCCGGATGCGGAAGCCCCCTTCGCCCGGCCCCGGCACTTCTACCCAGGCGATGCGCGCTTCGGGGATAGCGGCCTGCGCCACGGTCATAGCGTCAGAGACCCGCACCGGCTTTCCCTCCCAAGCGGAAGACGCGGGATGCGGCATGGGTTCAACCGGGGCGACGACCGCACCCAACACAGCGTCGCTCTCTTCCGGCAATTCGAGCATGACGCCGGTCACAGTCAGGATCAGCAGCAAGGGCAGCCCCCACAGTCCGCCCAGCTTATGCTGATCGCGCCACCGCCGCGAAGGCCCAGCATCGCCCTTATAGCGCAACGCCTTGCGCCACGATCCGCGCGGCCACCACGCCCACAGTCCAGAGAGGACCAAAACGAACAACGCGATTCCGGCATAACCCAGCACCAACGCGCCGGTCTTCCCGATCAGAAGCCGGTAATGGAGATCATAGAGGAAGGTCATCGCCGTATCGCCCCAATAGGTGCGGCGCAGCACCTGAGCGCCATCGGGCGAAATCCAAACCAGCATCGGCGCAAAGTCTGCCCCGGCGCGTTCGGGTGGATTGTAGAAGCGGGCAGGAATGGCCCCGCCCTCCCCCATCACTTCAAACCGCCATGGGCCAGGCTTGGCAGGATAGGCCGCGCGCACGGTGGCAAGCGCCCTGTCGAGATCAGGCGCGACTGGCCCTTCCACCCGGACCTCCGGGTTCAGCAGCGCATCAATCTCCGGATAGAAAACCAGCACTGAACCCGTGAGGCCGAGCAGCACAAACAGCAGCCCAAGCGAAAGCCCCAGCCAGAGATGGAGTTTTCGGACAAGGCGGCGGGTGCGGCTCATACGTCTACCACCGCCGCTTTCGCCAGCGGAGGAAACCGGTGACGACCAATGTGAGACCCATCAGCGCGAAAAGATCATTCACCCACTTCCACTGCGACCAGATGAGCGCGCCTTCATGCAATTCGGCGGCAAAGCTCGCCCAAGGGAGATATCCGAGCTTGGGCGGGGTATGTGGCACCTTGCCGCGCATCTGGCCGTCAGTCGTCGTCTTGAACACGGATGTGTCGCGCGTCCACCAGATGGAGCCATCTGGCCCGGCACTCATCTCGTTGATCATCACCACCATCTTGGGCACGTCGAGCGTTTGCCAGCCGCCGTCGCGGCGAACCTGAACCCTGCGCATCATCCGGCCCGGCACATACAGCGCGCCGCCGATTTTGCGCAGCCGCATGGCCGGGCCTTTGAAACTCGCCTCATGACTCCAGCTTTGCCCCATGTCTCGCGAGACGAACATGCCGCGCCGGTTTCCAATCGCCAAAAGCTGACCCTTGGCGTCGCTGGAAAGCGCCACATTCATCACTTGCCCTTGCCAGCCGGAGCCTGCGCGATAGGCGAATGGCAAGATGGCAGAGGGCACCGTCATCTTGCGGAACATCATCTGCACGTCGCCGCGATGATCCTGATAGATGCCAGTCACGAAAACGAGCAGCAAGAACGGCGCGAGCGCGATGCCGATGATCATGGCATGGATGCGAAAGCTCCACTGGATGCCCTTTTGCGCGCGCTTCATCGCCTCAGTGGAAGGCCGCGCTTCCTTGGGCCGTTTGCGCGCGCGGTTGCACCAGCGCATGAACGCCCAATAGGCCAGCCCCGTGACGGCCATCAGCAAAAGGCCGAGCGCAACGAGGTTCCACAGGACCATGTCGATCATCCCGCTGAACAGCCCGCGCCCGACATGGATGTCCTGCAGGAGCCGTCCGAGATCGACACTGGACGCACCGGCATCGTTCGGAAGCGGCGCGAGCGTAACCGGCATCCACGCAACCTTATCTGACACCAGCGCACGCTGGAACAGCTGAGACATGCGAACGGCGGCGATGATCTGTTCGCCCTCGACCGAGACGCTGTTGACCATCTGGCCTTGCAGTCCCTGCGGCACAAAACGCTTTGTCGCCCGATCCAGCCGCCAGACACCGTCGCTCGTTCCCGCCCAGACAGTCCAGCCTTCCGGCTCCACTACAGGCTCGAGCGCCTGCACATTGCGGATCGGTGCATCGCCGAAGGGCAGCCGCGTCCAGCTCTTGCCGCCATCAGTTGAAGAAAAGGCTCCAGCAGCTCCCGCCGCCACGCGCGTTGCGGGGTTCGCCGGGTCAATCTGATGATAGCGCCAGAGATTTTTGTCATCGTGCCCGGCATGGCGTTCATCCAGCGCCGGGCCACTGGCCCATTGCCAGTCCCAGCCTTGCCGGTTGAGTTGCATCATCCCGGTGATGGCCAGCACGGCCATCCACAGCGCGGCAACGAGGCCCGCATATTTATGCACCTTGTCGAGCGTGATCCGCCGCCGCGCCGAGATCGCCACCGTCAGAACGCCGCCGTCAATTCAAGGCCGAACTGGCGTCCGATGCTGGGATATCCAATGGTCGTCTCATAATTGTCATCGAGCAGATTCTTGACTGAAGCGGTGATCCGCATTGCAGAACCGTTCATCATGAAATTGCGCGAGATGTTGAAATCGACGTTGGTGAAGTCCCCCAGCGGCAGATAGGGCGAGGTGATTGCAGGGGCCACGCAGTTGAGATTGGGTGCAGCACAGCGGGTGAAGGCGTTCGATTCGTAACGCGACACATATTTGGCCGCGCCTGCGACCCGCCATGCCCCAAAGGACTGATCCAGCGTCAACTCCGCAACGGTCTTGGGCTGCGTGCGCGCCAACAGGCCTGTGGGATCGAGCACATCGAAATAGTGCGTCACACTCGCGCGATACCCGCCTTCGCTACCCTCTGCGCCCCAACGGCCCTGAACGATGGCCTCAGCTCCGGTCCGCTTGCTGTCAGTATTCGCATAGAGCCCGACCTGTTCGCCCGCGACTACGGCATAGCTGATCGGCTGCACTTCATTGTTGGTCTTGATGAAGAACGCATTGACCGAAGGGCGGAGCCAGTCAGCCAGACGACCATCGAAACCAACCTCCCATTTCTGGCGGCTTTCGCCTTTAAGCGCGACTGCCGGATTGGCGAGCACCACGCCCTGACGCGGCCCTTGGCTGGAATAGCCGTAGCGGGCGTTGACCAGCCAATCCTTGGCCAGCTTGAAGCTGGCCCCGGCTGAGTAGAATTTTGCCCGCGGCAGCTTTTCGTTGCGGATCTGGCGAACATTGGCATTCGGCCCACGCCCTGCGAGGAAATAGTCGATGCCTTTGACGATCTCGACCCGGTCAAACCGCGCACCCAGATCGAGGTTCAGCCGACCATTGAACAAGGCTTGATCGCCTTGAAGAAACACGCCTGTTACCTTCTCCTCGCGCGGGATGCCTTCATAATAATATTGGCCGGACGGATTCTTCCAGTGGACGTAGTCCGCACCTGCCTGCAGCTTTGTATCGCCGCGGAAAAGGTTGTGGCGCACCGCTGCGTTCACAAAGCTATTGTCATTGTCACGCGTAACTGTGTTGGTCAGGTTGCCATTGGCCAGCCGGTCGCTGGTCACAAAATCGCCTTTGGATTCGGTGTAGGCGAGTGTCAGCAATGTGGTGTTCTGCTCGTTCCAGCGGACGGTGCCATTGGCAGTGGCAATCAGCGAATCCATCCGGTCAAAGCGCCAGACGTCATCCTGCGTATTGGGGCGCAGCTTGGCGTTGCCACGCACAATGCCATAGCCCGCCCAGCTCTTGAGAACTGACAGGTCTAGCGCAACCACACCCGCATCGATTCCGCCCTTTAGGCCAAGCGTCTGATTATGCTTGTCGAGGTTGAAGTCCTTGGGCCCGTTCGTGGTAAAAGCGCCGCCAATTGCGTGGACATAACCGTCGGCGTTGCCCAGCTTGAACACAGTGCCAAGTTGCGCGTTTCCGCCCAAAGTCTTGAACGATCCGCCCTGAATACCCAGCAGCATCATGGTTTCCTTGGGCTTTCGGGTGCGCACGACGATAAAGCCGTTATTGGGCGCCCCCGACGGCGTGACGATTCCGACCAGCGGGTTGATCGTCAGCGCGGTCGAGGTGCGCACGATGCGGACTTCCTCAATGGCGGCAGCTGGAATCGTTTGCAAAATGCGCGACGCCAGTTGCGGCGGCACATAGGCACCGTCGATGATGAAGGCGAAATTGCCATCGCCACGGATGTTCAGGTTTGCAGGTGCCTTCTTGCCAGACGTGGTGGTGAATACGCCCGTGCCATAGTTGAGCAGATCAAACACATCGCGGGCCTGACGCTTGTTGACATCCTCGGCATCCAGCGTTTGCGAACTCACCCGCGCACTTTGCGGCAATCGGACGGGGTTGATGGGCGTGTCATCGTTGGCAAGAACGCCAGTGACGATGATGGCATCCGTGTCCGCGGCTTCATCCGCAGCACAGGCAGGTGTTGCGGCCAGCATGGTGGCCAGAGCAATAAATGAGGTTTTCATGATGCGTGTCCTGTTCAGAATTTCACGCGGATGCTGCCGGTCACATTCGTGCCGTCCGCAGGGCTGTGCAGGCTCTGCGCGCCATCCCACCAGTCATATTCATAATATTCGTTTGTGAGATTCTTGGCAGACAGAGAGAGCTCCATCTTGTCACTCAACTGGTACGCCACTTCGGCATTGAGCGTGGCAAAATCGCCCCAGCGGCCGCGATTGTTCGTGGTCGCCAATTCATAGTCTGACTGGCCACCGCCCCAGACAGAGAGCCGCACTTTGGGAATGGCGGTGAAATCCACACCGCCGGAAAAGAGCCAGTGCGGCACATGGTCGATTTCGTTGCCCAGCAGCAGCGGAGTCGCGGGATCAGGTTTGGTGATGACCGCCTTCTGCCATGCCACCGCACCCCAGAAGGAGAGCCCCTCTGTCGGCTTGGCGGACAGTTGCACATCCACGCCCTTGCGCCGCGTGCCGCCCAGATTGTCGAAGTCGCCGAGCGGATCGTTAAGCTTGCGCTTGATTTCGCCGGTCGCGGTCTGCTTCCACGCGGCGAGACGCCCTTCGAGCGAACCGCGCTTCAACTTGATGCCTGCTTCCCAGCCTTCATTGATGGAAGGATCAAGGTCGATCAGGCGCGGCGCGATCAGATAGGCTCCGGATTCGGTGCCGATCTGGAAGGTCTTGCCCCAGTTTCCGTAGACCGTAACGCCCTCCAGAGGGGTGAGTGCAACCGACAGCTTGGGCTGCTTGATCGTGCCATAATCATTGGCACGCGCGGTCGTCTTGTTCAGGCGGTTGGCATAGTTGCCGCTCACCCAATCCCAGCGATAGGCGGGCGTGATCTTCAGCCAGTCGGTCGGCTCCAATATGGCCTGCACATAGATGCCGCCGACGGTGAGGTGCATTTTCTGGTCACGCGTTTGCGCGGTCGGCACGCGATTGACGGCGGTGAAGCGCAGCGACGTGTTGTCCTGCTTCTGGAAATCGCCACCGGCTTCGAGCATCATGTGCATCCCGCCCAACTGCGCATGATAATGCGCGGCGGCGAGCGCACCCCAATGATCCTCATTCGTCACGCGACGCTGCTGCGCGGCTCCGGCTGAGAATTTGACGAAGCGGTCATCGCGCGTGCGGTTGAAATAGGCCTTGGCCATCAAGTCGAAATTGTCGCTCAGCGCGGCATCGAAATGACCTGAAAATTGCTGCAACTTGCGCACATCGCCATCAGTCGCGTTATAGGCATTGGTCATTTTCTTGTCGCGGCGAGAGTCCAGATAGGTCAGATAGCCTGGCTCCTGCGCATTCGATTTGTAATGCCGCGCGATGAAGCCCAGGCTCACGTCATCGCTGAAATTATAGAACCATTTGCCTGCCAGACTGAGCCGGTTCAGATCGCTATGATCGCGGAAGCCCTTCGAGTCCCGATAGGCGACGAGGTAATTCTGGCTGAAACCGCCCTTTTCATAGCCGGCTGAGACCTGCCCTTCATAGGTGGAATAGCTGCCTGCGGAAACCTTCGCATCCAGATAGGTGCCGCCGATGCGGGTGATGATATTGGCATTGCCTGCAATATTGTGCAGCCCGTAGCGCGGGTCAGACGTGCCGCGCACCACTTCCACGCCTGCAATGTCGAGCGGGAAGACTTGATCAATATAGAACATGTTGCCCGACGCGACGTTAGAGGGCACGCCATCAATCAGCAGCTTGACCGCGTTGATCTCCCCTTCGCCGTTAAAGCCGCGAAACGCGAACTTGCCGCTGGTCGCGCCCTGGTTGAAGTTGGTAACGAGCACGCCGGGCAGGCGCCCGACCAGTTCCCACGCGTAATTGACGTTGGCATTCTGCGCGACATCTGGCCCCAGCGTATCGACCGAGGTGATGACGTTGGCAGAAGAGCCTGCCATGCTCTTGGCGGTGACAACGATTTCACCGCCCACGGTGAAGCCGGTATCGGCCTCCTGTGCAAAAGCAGAGGTGGAGGTGAACAGAGCGAGAAGACACGCAGAGGCGCGCGCGAAAGACTTGGAAAACATGTGAGAATATCCTGAACTGGATGGAATAATGCGCCGCCTGCATCATCAAAACCGTTCGCCCTGAGCGTGTCGAAGGGCTGTCCTTTGCTGGTCACAAACATGTCCAGAAAAGGCAGTGCTTCGACAAGCTCAGCACGAGCGGAGTGGGCCGGTTGCAGCGACTCCGGAAAATCAGTTCAGGGCAGGAGGTCCGGTCTTGGGCGGAGGCGGTGCCGCCAGCCCGCGCCCGATTGCCACAGAATGGGAAACGAGGACCAGCGAAGCGCCATAGGCAGGCACGGCCGCAACCACAAAGGGTGCAGCAGGAAGGTCGAATGCCAGCGATGTCGCGCTGAACACGCAGCTGCCATCCTTGTGCTGATCGCTGCTATCCTTGTCCGCATGGGCTTTGCCCGTGGAATCGAGCCAGACCATCGCCTCGCCGCTGCCAGAGCAGATGCTGATCCAGCGGCCATCCTGCGCACTGGGCATCCAGCCCGCAGGCACCAGAAGCCGCGCCAGCAGCACCAACGCGAACATCGCCGCGACGAGGCGCGTGCGATCCTGCGAAAATGTGCGAAGCGGATTCATGCGCGTCCGGTTAGACCTGAGCGGGCAGAAGGGCAAGGCCTTCGCTTACGCTTCCGCCAAGGCCGCTTCTGTAATCGGAATGGCGGCAGGCGTTCCTACGTCAAACCAGTTGCCAGAATGGACGACGCCATAAAAGCGCCCTGCGGCAATCGCCCGATCCCAGAAGACGTTTGTCGAGAAACTGTCTCCCGGCGGATCGGCGAGCAAACGCGGGTGCAGGATCTGGATGCCAGTCCACACATAGGGCGCCACGCGACCATGCTTGCGGCGTGAGAGGCGACCGAGCGGGTCCATGTGGAAATCGCCCTGCCCGGCATGGCACGTGGCGCGCGCCAGCGGGACGAGCAGCATCAGCGCGTCCATCTTGTCGCCGTCCCATTGCGACGCCATCAAGCGGATGGAGTTCACCGGGCCATCGAGCCAGATATTGTCCGTATTGACGCACAGGAACGGGTCTTCGCCCAGCAGGGGCTTGGCCTTCATCAACCCGCCGCCCGTTTCCAGAAGCAGCCCACGCTCGTCAGAGACATGCACCTCAAGATCCGCCGCTTTGCGCTTCATATGGGCTTCAATGGCGTCCGCCAGATAATGGACGTTGATCACGACACGGCCCACGCCAGCATCGCGCAGATGATCGAGCACATGATCGAGCAAGGTCTGCCCTGCCACTTCCACCAGAGGCTTGGGGCGCGTGGCGGTGAGCGGGCGCATCCGGGTGCCCTTGCCCGCTGCCATCACCATGGCGGTTGAAGGCACCTTCGCCGTGGGTTGCGGGCGGAGCGAAAGCGGCTTCCTCATGCAGCGAACTCCGCCCAGAAGGGCGCGCGCTTTTCAGGCGGCACATGGGCATCGAACCACGCCTTCAGCGGTGCATTGACCGGGTGCGCTAGATCGCGCTCCAGCAGCCCCCACATGCGCGGCTGGAACTGGCGGTATCCCGGCTTGCCATCACGCTTCCAAAGGCGGACGAACACGCCCAATATGCGTGTGTTGCGCTGTGCGCCAAGCGCCCAATAGGCATCCTCAAAACCCGCTGCAGGCTTGGCCGCCGCAATATAACGCGCCAGCATCTCGGCCTCTATGGCCGGCGTCACGTCCCGCCTCGCATCTTCCAGCATGGAGACCAGATCATAGGCCGGATGCCCCACCAGCGCGTCCTGAAAATCCAGCAGGCCGAAACGGACGAGACCAGACTTGCTCTCAACCAGCATCACATTTTCCGCATGGAAATCCCGCAATTCGGCAACATGCTGCCCCTGCGCGTCGATGGGCGATAGCACCGCTTCCCATGCCGCGCGAAAACTGGCCGCGTCCAGATCGAGCCCAACGGCAGGCCCATACCATTCGGTGAACAGCCCCACTTCATCCAGCCATTGCGCAAGGCCATGCGTGTGCAGACCGGCAGGCGGCGTGTGGCGATGCAGTTCCACCAGGACATCGGTGATTCCACTGTAAATCTCCCGCTCCAGCGACAAGTCTGCGTCAACCGTCTCGCGCATCCGCACCGATCCCAAATCCTCGATCAGCAGCAGGCCCGCATCCAGATCACGCGCCAAGATACGCGGCGCGGAAAAGTCGTTCGCCACCAGCCATTCGGCCATGCGGATGAACGGCGTCAGCGCCTCCTTCTCCTGCGTGGCATCCATCAGCACCGCAACGCGATCAGGCGCGACCACGCGAAAATACTTACGCGGCGACGCATCACCGGCGAGCGGCACAATCTCCGCATCAGACCAGCCATGAGCATCCACAAAGGGACGCGCGGAATCGGGAGGTGTCATGTCCAAAGCCATCGCGCTCCCCAAGACGGCGGCACGTCCGCTGTCAAGCGCCGCCCCTCTCCTTCCGGATCAATTCGCAATTTCAGCGCGTGCGGCCAGAGCCGGTTGCCCAGTCGTTCGGGCCACTCGATCAGCAATGCGCTATCATACAGCGCATCATCCAGCCCAAGTTCTTCGGCTTCGTCCGCATCCTCCAGCCGGTAGAGATCGACATGCCACACTGGCACGCGCACCAGCGGCGGATCATAGGGGATGACGAGTGAAAAGCTCGGACTCGGGGCCTCTTCGGCCAGCCCCAATCCCGCGAGCAGACCACGCGCCAGACTGGTCTTACCCGCCCCCAGATCGCCGGAGAGCGCAATGACATCGCCGGGCTGGATCAGGTCCGCCAGGTGGCGGCCAAACGCGTGAGTGGCTTCAGGGGTGGGGAGGATCATTGTGTCTTACCCCACTCCGCTCGTCCTGAGCTTGTCGAAGGACTGTTTTTCTTCTTGGCACAAACGCATCAAGAAAGGACAGCCCTTCGACAAGCTTAGGGCGAGCGGGCATTTTTACTGATCGCGGTCTCACCGAGGCAACTCAATCGAAACCGCCGTCCCCTGCCCCGGTTCGGAAGCGAGCGTCAGCGTACCGCCATGCGCTTCGATGAACTGGCGGGCGAGTGGCAGGCCAAGCCCCAGCGTCGCCTCTGTGCCACGCGCATCGGCCACGCGGCTGAACCGGTCGAACGCGCGCGCCTGTTCCGCTGCGTCCATGCCGGGGCCATTGTCTGACACGACGATCCGTGCGGTCGCCGCATCGCCATCGGCATGGAGCAATACGCGGCCCCCGGCAGGCGTGAACAGGCAGGCATTGTCGAGCAAATGATCGAGCGCTTGCTTCAGCTTGCGCGCATCGCCCTTGAGCGCGCCGACCATCGGATCTACGAACACCGCAAATTCGATGCCCTTCGCATCCGCCACCGGCTTGTGATCGCGTGCGGCGTCATGAACAAGCATGGCGAGTTCAATCGGCTTGCGTTCGAGGGGCAATGCGCCTTCACCATGCTGGGTCAGGTCAAGCACATTGTCGATCAGCCCACCCAGCTTGCCTGAAGCTTCGAGAATGGCCTTCACATAGTCCGCCGCCTGCTCTTCCAGCGGCCCAGCCAGCCCTTCATCCATCATTTCGGCAAAGCCCTGAATGGCCGTCAACGGGGTGCGCAATTCATAGCTCATGTTGGAGACAAAGGCCGATTTCACCTTGTCGGCTTCCTCCAGCGCCATCGCCCGTTCGCGCAATGCGCCTTCCACCTTTCGGCTGTCGGTAATGTCGAGCATCGTCAGCAGCGCATTGCCATCGGGTAGCGGCACCGCCGCCATCTCGAAATGCTGACCCGATTTGAGCGCGATGCGCCCGCCGCGCTGGGTGCGTTCGATGGTCGCGGATTTGACGAGATCGCGGATCAGCACCGCGCGCTCGGGCGCGGTCAGGCGGCTCGCCACCTTTTCCACCAGCGTATCGACATGCGGATGCGCGGAAAGCACCGCATCATCCAGATCCCAGCATTCCGCAAAGCGGCGGTTCCAGAGGTGGAGGCGGCCATCGCCTTCAAACACGCCCACCACTTCAAACAGATTGTCGAAAGTCGCGGTGCGGACGCGCAACAGCGTATCGCGCGCGCTGGCCAGTTGCGCCTGTTCGGTGCGGTCCTCAAAAACGAGCAACAGCCCGCCATCGGGCAAGGGCTGCGCGACCACGCGGAACTGCGCGCCGCCGGTCAGAAGCCAATTTTCTTCGACAGCATCGGGCGCGGTGAACCAGCCGCGCCGTTCCGCCTTCCACGCCGGGAAATCGCGCACTTCGGGAACACGTTCAGCCTCCCGCAACCGATCAAGCAGCCGTTCAAATTCTGGATTCTCCGCGAGCCATTCGGGCTTGAGCCCAAACATCGCGCGGAACGGCTGGTTGCAGAAGGATAGGCTCTTGTCCGGCGCGAACTGGACGACACCTGCCGAGAGCCTGTCGAGCATCGCCCGCTGCGTGGCTTCAAACTCGCGATAGGCCGCGTCAGCGCGCTGCACCTCTTCAATGTCGAGCGCAAAGCCCGCCACGCCTGCATCGCCCAGCGGCACATCCACAATGCGGAACGAACGCCGGTCCCCCGCCACGGTGACGGGCATGACGGTGGTGACCGATTGGCTCGCCTCCTGCGCGGCCTTGGCCGTGGCAAGCGGTCCGCTGCCGCCGCCCGCATCTGCCAACTCAATGCCTTTTTCGATCACATCGCGCGGGGATTCGCCTTCCACGGCCTTTACATAGGCCGCGTTGACGAGCGCCAGCTTCAAATCAGGCCCGCGATGCCACATCGGCACAGGCGCGGCTTCGATCAGGCCGGAAAGGCGATCAAAGGCGGTCTGCAAGGCGTTCACCTGTTCACCCAGTCGCCCGATTTCAGCCTGACTTTCGGTCGCGTCGAACCACCACAGGATCACCGATCCGCTCTGCCCGATCCGCGCGGCTGCCGGAGCCCCCTTGACGAGCAAGGTCCGCGCCGAACCGCGCGCGCGCAACGCCAATGTGAAGCTGCGCCCGGTCTTCTGGACTGCGGCCACATCGCGGGAGAGCGCGTCACCATCTTCATGCGTCAGCCCGGCATCATCGCCCACCAGATCGGTGAGGAAACGGGGGCTGCGCGAGAGGCCCAGCCAATCGGCGAGCCGCGTCGGTGCTTCAATCCGTCCGTCAGAGCGCACCATCAGCGGCAGCGCTGGTGCGGATTCGAGCAGAGACGCCAGCCGGTCCGCCTGACTCGTTGAAAATTCGGCCTTCTTGCGCAGTTTGAGGCCCGACCAGACGGCCCAGACCGCCAGCGCCAGCCACAGCGCCATCACGGCACCGATCAAGACGGCATAAGGAATGGGAAGCGTCAGCACGCGGGCACCTGCGGGTTCATGCTATCCGCCTTAGAGGATCAAATGCCGGGGTGCTAGAGTGGGAAGCCCATCAATAGACCGCTCGTGCTGAGCTTGTCGAAGCACTGCTTTGACTGTAACGCGACGGAAGCAAGAAAGGGCAGCCCTTCGACACGCTCAGGGCGAACGGAAATGTGAAGCGAGCGCCCTATCCATTCCTCACCGCGCCCGGGCTTCAGTCCCCAGCCCCGCCGTGATGAACAGCGCCGTGGCCTCCCCTTCCACGTCCGCCGTGTGCCACACGCCGGGCGGGTTGATGGCATAGTCACCCGGCCCCACCGTCACGCGCTCGATGCGGCCATCGGGGAATTCCTGGATCAGCGTCATGCTGCCCGATATGCACACCACCACTTCGTCACCCGCCGGGTGCATTTCCCAACTGTCCCAGCTTTCGGTGAAGCGGTGGGCGGAAACGAGCCGTCCCTCCGCCCCGTCCGCGCCATGGCGGGCTCCGTAAGCCTCATACCACGGGCCGCCGGTAAACTCCGGTTGCGGCACCACGGTGGCCCCAAGCCCCAGATGGAGCGGATGGGTGAAGATGTTCACTCCGCCGCCTGCAACTTGTCGAGCGTCTTCGTTTCAAAATCCCCCGCATCATGGCGTTCGGGCAGCTGCATGTGCGGAGGCCCCCACGGACGGTTGACCATGCGACCGCGCTGCACAGCGGGCCGCGCGGCGATCAGCTTCCTCCAGCGTTGCACATGGGTATACTCCTCCACCTGAAGGAATTCGCCCGCGCTATACGCCTCGCCTGATGCGACATTGCCGTACCAGGGCCAGATCGCCATATCTGCAATCGAATATTCATCGCCCGCCATATATTCATTCTCGGCGAGATGGCGATTGAGCACATCCAGTTGACGCTTGGTCTCCATCGCAAAGCGATCAATGCAATATTCGATCTTCACCGGCGCATAGGCATAAAAATGCCCGAACCCGCCACCGACATAGGGCGCGCTCGCCATCTGCCAGAACAGCCAGTTGAGTGTTTCGGTGCGCTTGGCCGGATCCTCGGAGAGAAACTCGCCAAACTTCTCCGCCAGATGCAGCAGCATCGAACCCGATTCAAACAACCGCACCGGCGTGTCACCAGAGCGGTCCATCAGCGCCGGAATCTTGGAGTTGGGGTTGATGTCCACAAAGTCCGATCCGAACTGGTCGCCATTGCCGATCACGATCATCCACGCGTCATACTCCGCGCCGGTGTGACCCAGCGCGAGCAGTTCCTCGAACATGATCGTCACCTTCACCCCGTTGGGCGTGCCCATGGAGTAGAGCTGGAAGGGATGCTTGCCGATCGGCAATTCCTTCTCATGCGTCGCGCCCGCCACCGGGCGGTTGATGTTCGCAAACGCGCCGCCATTCGCCTTGTCCCACACCCAGACTTTGGGCGGCGTATAATCGGAAAGCGTCTGGCTCATGGTGGGTCTCCTGTTTGATATATGGAGACGGGTATAAGGCGTTGCGCGCGCTTGTGTAGAGGGGAGATGCGGAGAGCGCGCCGTTTGCGCTCCCGCGCAGCCATAGAGGGGATTTTAAGAAGAAGGCGGCAGTATTAGTTGGGCCGCGCTAATCACAGTGACGTAGTGCGATATATATACATTGGATTCTTGGAGATTTGCGGGATGGCGTTGGACTATGAGGCAGAACGAAGTGCTTATGTTAATAGGCAAACTGGCGAGTATATGAAAGGAGACCTTATTGATAGGGATTCTCAAATTTATACTTACTCAATCCACAGACCAGACGATACGTGCATTGCGGCATAGCAAGGTCAGCTTTATACAGCCGAATTTCGTAAAGATGATCCGGATTGTGCAGCGCTTCTCCAATTTGTCATTCTTGCGGCCTGGACGCCTAATGGTACTCCGACACCACCCTATCGAAAATATTTAACCGCAGACGATCCGCTTTTTGAGACAATATATGAATTTATGCATGATGAGCATGAATTTTGGGAAGGCGGCAAAAAAGGCAACTCTGATTTTGAAGTTTTCTTCGACCCAAATGGCATGAAGTCTGTAGGGGAGATTAAGCATCGTGTCTGATATTTCCGCTCTCCGTTCACAGCTCAATGGGAATATGGCGACAGGTGCAACATCACCAAATCAATCCGGCGCTTGGTGAAACGGCGTTTAGAGGATGGTGCAGCTGTCACCGCAATTTTGCCCGCACACCCTTGTTTCTCCTCATGAATTTCGTTGACGGCCTCGTGCTCACCTGCGACGCTCCGCCTTCCTCACAGGAAGGCTCACCATGAAAACTCTGTTCAGACTGATCGCTGCCTACGCGGCTCGGGCTTCGCTTTTCATCGCGGCATCCCTGTTGGCGGCAGCGCCTGCATGGGCAGATAATATCATCAACCGCTGGACAGGTGAGAAACTTGCCGGTCAGGGCAGCGCCGCCGTCATGCAAGCAAGCACGGCCGAGGCCAACTGGATCGTCGAGAGTGTTGATGGCGGGTTCGTCCTCCTGAAGGATGGCAAGTCTGGCCTGTATCTGAATGTTGAAACAGGCGCCTTGACCCTGAGCGCCATTCAGCCCGGCTGGTGGAGTGCCCAATGGACGCTGGAAGATGCGGGCGAAGGCTATGTGCGGATCAAGAATCGCTGGAAAGGCACCTATCTTCACAATGAAACCAAATCGCTGGCCGCAGGCGCTATCCAGCCCGGCTGGTGGAGCGCGCAGTGGAAGCGCGAACGCTATTTCCCGGAAACCTACCGCGCCCCTACCGCAGGCCGCACGACCAAGGAGCGGCGGTTTGACCAATATGCATGGCTGACATCGCACAATGCCTTCATCAACTATAGCGATGCCCGCTGGACGTTCCCCAACCAGTCGCGCGGCATCATCGGCCAATTGACCAGCAATGGTGTGCGCGGCTTGCAGCTGGATGTGTATGACTTCACCGGCACGTCAGATACGCGCGGCATCGTCGCGTGCGGCGTGACCTTCTCTGGCGACTGCTATCCAGCGGGCGTCTATATGTGTCATGCCGATTGTGTGTCGATCGCGGGCGCCAACTACGCCTTCCCGCGACAATCGCTGAAAGACACAATGGACGCCATCGGCGATTGGCTCGCCGCCAACACCGGCGAACAGGACGTGATTACCATCTTCTTTGAAGATTATACCGCCAACGGCACGCTCGCCGCCGTCATCCAGTCCAGTCGAGCGGCGCCCTATATTTTCAACCCGAATGACAGCCAATGGTCTGTGAAATCCAGGGGCTGGCCGACGCTCAGAGCCATGAAGGCCGCAGACAAACGGCTGGTGCTCTTCACATCAAAATCAGCCAATGCCGATACCAACCTCGGCCTCAGCCACGACCAGAGCTTCAACGTGGAAAATTACTGGAGCCTGGGCGATATGGGCACAAACACTGAGTGCAAAACGCGCTGGGACAACGTTCCGCTGAATGCGAACGGCAGCGGGTTCAAACGCCTCTTCCTCATGAACCACTATCGCAACGTGCCCACAACAGGCCTTTCAGCCAAAGACAACACGCTGACAAATTTGCAGAGCCGCCTGATCGAATGCCAAAAGGTCGCAGAGCGATTGCCGAATTACGTTGCCCTGGATTTCGTTGAACTCGGCGGCGCGGGCGATTTCATCGTCGATCTCAACGGCCAGTGGGTTGCGGCAGCGAATGAATAGGGGGGCAGGTGGTGGAGTGAGTTTCGCTCGGTTGCCGTATTTGCGAGATCAAGTGCGTGAATAAATCGCCCTAGAATCCTCCCCGGAACGGGGAGGGGGACGGCGAGATTGGTATAGTGCTCCGGAATTGCTGCGCTATCTTCTTCAACAATCATCCAAATCCTGGATCGTTTCTCCGCAATAGCGACGAATATTTTCCTGAATCGGCTTCAATTCCTGGCAAATTTTACCCATTTCGTAATACCAAGCGGAATTCTTCTGAACCATATTGCACAACGGCCCCGGTCGATCACAGGACTTATAATTGCGCGGTCCTTTTGCCTCTAGCCTACCGGGCATAGATCTCAGTGTTGATCGATAATTCGCGCTTGCGCTCTCGCAGGCCGCTGCATTGCCTGAATTATTTGTCGAAGGAACTGCAGGATTAGAAGGACGGGTGGGCTGCGAGGCATATTCAGGCCACACATTGTAGCTTATACTTGGAGCCGGAATTTTCTGCACCCGAACGCAAGTCTTGAGTGCGCCGAACACGGTCGCCGCTTCCAGCTTGCCGTCATGAACTGCTTTGCGCAGCGCCAGTGCTGCACGGGAGATTTCCGTTTCCGCCGCCTCTTGTGATGAATATTCTGAAATGGCGTAGTAACGAAACAGCATGGCTTTGTAATTCTGGTCAGCCGAATCTCCGGTAACCGCCGAATAGATTGCCGCACACAAGTGCTCATCATAAGACTCATCGCCAGCCTTCAAATTCGTTGCGCTGAAGGCCAATGTCAGCGTCCCCAGCAGTCCGACGATGCGCAGGATTGAATTCATGTGCTTATCCCAAGTCCCATTCATTCTTCAGCCTAGCACTTACACGACAGTTACACACCCCCAGAACCGACCAAGTGCCTGACATAATTATGGCGGCAGATGGAACACCCCCTAAATTCCGGGGACACTATACCAAGTTGAAACGCGAGGTCTGGAATTACGGCGGCATAGCGTAGTTGACACATAGCATGAACCTCTCGCCACGCTTGTGCAGGAGGGAACACCGCGTGCGTGCCCATATGAAATCACATGACGCAGATCAAAGGACGCCCGCCCGCTTCTGCTATGGATGTCCCATCCGAAGCCCCCCCCCTGAACACAGCCCCTCATGAGTGAAGACGCCGATCTTGTCCGCAACGAAGTCCTGCCCTTTATCGGGTCATTGGTCTCCCTGTTGCTGGCCGCGCTGCTGCTGGATGCCATGCTGCATCTGGCCGATGCGGTCTGGATCGGCCGCTATCTGGGCATTCCGGGGGTGGCGCTCATCCTGGCCTCCAGCCGCTACTCGCTGCGCAAGCGCAAGCTGATTACCAGCGGGCAGCCGACCGAATTGCTGCGCCAGCATGAAAATTACGCCTGGGCGGGCTCGGTGCTGGTGCTCGTTCATGCCGGTGTTCACTTCAACGCGTGGCTCGCCTGGATCGCCACGGCGGCGATGATGATCAATGTCATCAGCGGGCTCACGGGCAAATTCCTGCTCGCGCGATCACTCAAACGCGTCGGCGCGGCGCGGCGGGCGATGAAGGAGCGCGGGGCGAGCGAGGCTGAAATCGCAGAAGCGCTCCATTGGGACAGCCTGACCGTCAATGCCATCAAGCAATGGCGGGTGATCCACATCCCCATCACGCTCGGCTTTGCCGGGCTGGCGCTGGCGCACATCATCGCCGTCTTTCTGTTCTTGAACTTGGCCCGAAGCGCCCGCGCCTAATGGTTCTTTAGGCGTTGATCTGGGCCGCATTTGCGTGGTGGAGCTTTGCCGCCCCGCAGACCATGGTGGCCCCCGGCGCGCTGATGCCCGGCCATGCCGCGCTCACCACCGATTGCTTTGCGTGCCATGCGCCCTTCCGGGGCACGCCTGCGGCCCGATGTGAAACCTGCCATAAGCCCGCGCAGATCGGTATCACCACCAGCAAGGGCAAGCCGCTGCCGCAGCGCCCCGGCAAGACGCCCTTTCACGGCAAGCTGGCAAAGGCGGATTGCATTGCCTGCCACAGCGATCATGCCGGGCCGTTGCTCGCCCAGTCGCGCGTCCATGCCTTTGATCACACGCTCTTGCAGCCAGAGGCCGCGCGGCAATGCGCCAGCTGCCATAGAGCCCCCAAAACGGCAGTGCATCAGGGTGTGAAAGGCAATTGCGCCACCTGCCACAACATTAAGGGCTGGACCCCGGCCAGCTTTGATCATGATCGCTATTTCCGGCTCGACAGCGATCACAACGTTGCCTGCACCACTTGCCATGTGCGCAACGATTTCAAGCGCTACACCTGCTATGGATGCCACGAGCACAGCCCCGCCCGCGTGATTGCCGAGCATCGCGAGGAAGGCATCCGCAAAATCGAGGATTGCGCGCGCTGCCATCGGAGGGGAGAAGGTGGAGAACATCATGGCGATGGCCGGGGCGAGCATGGCGGAGAAAGTGGCGACGACGATTAGGGCGTTCCTGCCCCTAGCGGGCGCAGCTTGGCTGTGCGCTGTGGGGCTCCAGATTGCGCTCTATGCCCGGCCCGGTCCCTATGGTGCGCCTTATGTGATCGATACCGCGCATTATCTGCCCTATGCGCTGTTTTACGAAGGCTATGGCATGGCGCTGGCGCTGCTGCCCTGCGTGGCGCTGGCATGGTGGCGTCCGGACTGGACCACACGCTTGCGCCGCATCGCACTGATCTGGCTGATGCTGCTGCTCATTCTAGGCCATGTGAACCATGAATTACAGCGCTTCATGGGCCTACGCCTCTCCCCCGCATTCTTCGCCACATATGCGCGCGCTCAAGGCGCTCCTGATGCTTTGTGGCGGGCGTTGGCGGGGGAGGCAGGGGGGGCGTGGCTGAGCGTGCTGCTGCTCGCGGTGCCACTGCTGCTCTTCCCCTGGCTGGTGCGGCGACTGGAGCTCTGGCATTGGTGCCTGCCCCGTCTGGTCAGCCTTGCCGCGCTGACCGTGTACGTGATTGCGCCCGCCATCTCTTGGCACGGCCCCGGCGGTGGGCGACAGCGGATGAACAAGGTCGCCCCTGCCCTGCTCGCCTTGATGCGCGAGGGGGAGGCCGCCTGGGCGCGCACGCCAATCAGCCCTGCACAGCTGCAAGCCGCTGCGCGAGAAGAGAATGCGCTCTGGCAGGCAGCCAATGGCAACCCGGCACTCGCCCCCGCAACCCCGGAAGCCCCCTATGCCCGCCACTGCGCAACGCCGCGCCGTGCAGACCATCGGCCAGACATCATCCTGATCGTGCTGGAGACGTTCCGCGCGACGTCCATGCGGCGCTTCAACCCCGCCTCTCCCGATGCGCCCACGCCGTTCCTCGATGCGCTGGCTGGCCGTCCCGACAGCGCCTGGTGGAGCCGCCACACCACCAACGGTGTGCCAACCGTATATGCCATGCTCGCACTGCAAACCGGCATCCCGCCGCATAGCCGCGATTCCGTGGCTACCACCTATCCGCAGACCCGCTATGACGCCCTGCCTGCCCTGCTGCGAAGCGCTGGATACCGCACCGCCTTCTTCACCGGCACCGATCCAGACTGGGACGGACAGCGCTTCTGGCTGCGCCGCTGGTATGACAGCATCGCCTATGATCCCGCTGACAAGGAGCAGGACCGGCGCGTGTTCCGCAACGCGGCGGCCAGCCTGACCGCGCAGGCCAAAGCCCCGCGCCCGCTCTTCGCGCTGGTCCAGTCAATCAGCAATCACAGCCCGTTCCATGCGCCTGAAGCCCGCTTCCACACAGCAGGAGCCCTGCCGCCGATCCGCCGGATCGCAGACACAATGCGCTACACCGATGATGTGGTGCGGGAGTTTGTAGAAGGGCTCCGCCGCGATCCGCGCCTCGCCAATGCGATCATCGTGGTGACGGGCGATCATGGCTATGATCTGGGGGAACGGGGCGAAGCGGGCGGCCTCACCAACTTGCGCCACGAAACCACATGGGTGCCGCTGATCATCAACAGCCCGCGCGGCCTGCCGGTACAGGGCGAACAACGTACCATCGGATCGCATATCGACCTGATGCCAACCCTGCTTGATCTCGCCGGACTGTGCGGAGACTGGTCCGCCGCCGGGCACAGCCTCTTTTCAAAACGGGCAGACGCGGCAACGGCCTGGAGCGTGAAGGACGGCCACATCGCTTATGCAGACATGCGCTTCTCGCTCTATCTGCCCGAACAGGGCGCGCCGCTGCTGTATCGCACCGAGGATTGGGCCCAGCAGAAAAATGTTGCGCAGCAATTTCCGCAGGAAACAGAGCGGATGAGCGCGCAGGCCCGCGCGCGGGTTCGGCTCAATGATGCGCTGATCGAGGGGGACCGGGTGAAGGCGCGGTGAGCACCCGCTCAGCCCTGCAAGCGCGCCAACGCTTCCAGCATATGCCCTTCGCAGTCCTTGAACATGGCAAAGCGCAATCCCATGGCCTCCGCTGTCTGCGGCGCATGTACCACGGTGCCCCCCGCCGCGATGACCCGCGCGGCAAAGGCATCCACATCCGGGGTTTCAAACACCAGCACCGCTTCGCCCGGCGGCGGCGACGTGCCATCTGCGAACAGGATCAACACCGCACCACCCGGCGCGGCGGAGGACCGCATGATCACTTCCTCAAATCCTTCGCCTGAAAGCCGCTCGACCTGATCCAGACCGCACACCGCGCGATAAAAGGCCTCGCTCCTCTTCAAGTCGGTGACAATGATCTTCGTCATGGTGAGCATGGTCATGGCTGTGTCTCGATCTTTTGATTCGGCGGGAGACGCCAACATGACAAAATCAAGCAAGGGGTCAAACAGGCTTACACCTTGCGGGCGATCCACCAGCCCACGGCCAGATTGGGCACCCAGCAGGCCCAGGCGGTCCAAGCATAGACATAGCTGAAATTCTTGAGGTCAATCAGCGCGAGCGGGAGATAAAGCCGCAGCGTGACGCCGGCAAAGGTCAGCGCGAAGCTCATGATCATCAGGCGGCGATGCGCGGCGAACTGGCGCATGATGGCAGCGCGCAGGGCGAGCAGGGTCAGGCTGATCCACAGGATCGCCAGTACACTGAAGCCGGTCGCAGCAATCGGCCCGCCATTGGATCCGCTGGCGATGATCAGCCCTGCGAGCCCGCCCAGCGTGCAGGAGACGACATAGATCCACCCCAAAATGCGGTGGGTGCGCGGCGAGCGGCTCCGCAACCGGTCAGAGAATTGCCACGGTCCGCTCAGCAAGGCCGCCGTGCCCAGGCTGATATGGATCATGAAGCCGGTATGATGGTTGAGGTAATTGGGGAGCAGCGGTTGCGGGGCCATCTCCTGCCCCAAGAGATAGCGGAACGATCCCAGCCCGATCACCGTGGAGAGGATCAGCACGACGCCCCAGCGCCAGTTGATGCGCCCCTCTCCTGTTTTGTCCTGTGCTGATGCTGCCATGCCAAGCCTCCTGAATTGACGCCGAATCACATTGCATGTGAACGGCGTCAACTTTGTGGCTTGATTTGTTTACAGTGTCAACATGCGTGAGCGCGGGCGCTCAGAACCCCACGAAACGCGCCGCCTCGGACACGCTCTTGCGTTCAGACACCACGGCATTGGCGGGGAAGCTGTCATCGGGCCAGCCCACCGCGACCGCCTTCATGATCACCTGATCCTCCGCAATCCCGGCATGTTCGCGCACCACCGGGCTCTGCATGATCCCCTGGCTGTTGATGACGCAGCCCAGCCCGCGCGACCATGCAGCGTTGACCAAGGCCGTCGTCACTGCACCACAATCGAACGACGTATCGTCGCTATCGGCCAGTTCCTTGTCATAAGTGATGATCACGCACACTGGCGCGTCGAACTGGCGAAAGCCGCGCAGCACCCAGTCCTGCCGGGCGGGCGCGTCGTCCCGGGCAATGCCCATCGCGCTGAACAGCTGCTTGGCCACACCCACCTGCCGGTCGCGATGGACGCCGCCAAAGGCATGACCGGTGCGGAACTCGCGGCTGTGCGGAATGCCCGCCAGATTGCGCTCTGTATTGCCTTGCCGGATGCGGTCGAGCGGTTCGCCGGTCAGCACCGTGAAGTTCCAAGGCTGGGTGTTCATGGAGGACGGCGCGCGCATGGCCAGCGTCAGGATCTCTTCGATCAGCTCAAGCGGCACGGGATCGGGCTTATACCCGCGAATGCTGCGCCGCCCCATGATCACATTATCGAAATCCATTCACTCTCTCCCGTCACTCTCTTGGTTGAAGATCGTTCATACGCAAAGCGGGCGCGTCTGCAACTCCCATTGCCAAGGCCGGGCACGCCCCCTAGGCTTTGCTCCATGTCGCATGAGAAACGCATCGTCCTGTGCTCCGGCCCGCTTGATCCCCACGCCTTTGACGGCATCCCAGTGCAGCCCAAACGCGGCGATCTGGATGCGCTCTGCCCGGACTGTGCGGGGCATGGCCAGTGGAACCGCGAGATTGATCTCGCCAGCCATCGCTCCAAACGGCATTTTTGCGAGCGCTGCGATGCCCGCGGTTGGATCGAAACCGGGGACGATCTGGTGCCAGAGCATGACATCGAGATGACGGAAGACGGGCACCCGCAATGGGTGGTCCGCATGGAGCGTCCAGACAAATGACCGCGCGGCCATTCAGGCCGAATTCACCCGCCGCGCTGCAACGCTGGCTCATTATCAAAAAGGGATCCGCCATGCGTTATCCAGTGTCATTCCTTGTCCTTGCGGCTCTCGCGGCCCCATCGCTCTCCAGCCCGCATATCGCCAAGATGGCGCCGCCGATGGTGGGCGGCTATTCGGACGCTCCGGCAGATGCTTCGGCGCGCAAAGCGGCCCAGTTCGCGCTGCCCCGCCTCAAGCGCGGCAAGGCCCGCATCCGCTCGCTCGATAGGGTGGAGCGACAAGTGGTGGCAGGCACCAACTACCGGATTGAAATGACGCTGACCGATGGCAGCCACTGGAAGGTGGTCGTGTGGCAGCGGCTTGATGGGCGCTATCAGCTCACCCGATCCGAACGGATCGCCGCTGCCGTGTCTCAGGCCAATTATGTGGTGAGCGGGCGCGTCACTTATCGTGAACGCATGGCGCTGCCCGCCGGGTCTGTGGTGAAGGTGCAGTTGCTGGATGTATCTCGCGCCGATGCCCCGGCCATCATGCTCGCCTCCCAGCGGATCGTGACGCATGGCGAGCAGGTGCCGATAGCCTTCACCCTGACGATCCCGCGCAATCGCTTGCCCGGACCGTCGCGCAACAGCGTGAGCGCGCGGATCGAAACAGCCTCCGGCCAATTGCTGTGGATCACGGACACGATCAGTACAGCGGAACCCGATGGCCACGGCAACCGCATCGAAATGGGTGATCTGGTGCTGGTGCGTGCACGCTAATAATAGCGGGCGATGAGCGCGAACAGGGTCTCTGCCTCTTCGCGCCACGCCGCGTCCTGCGCATGGGTCCAGTCCGGCCCGGCGGCCTCTGCCAGAACGTCAACAAGCATCATCAGCGCATCGCGATATTGAGACAGCGCGACGTCGCCATGGCTGTAATGCGTCGTCACCTGCGCGCGCATGATCATCGGCACCCAGGTCTCTCCTGCCGCCTGCGCGAGCAGCATTGTCAGCATCTCATTGACCATCGCGCCCTGTGAAGCGGCGCGATTGTGGAAATTGGCTTCGTCGCCCGGAAACGCAGCATAAAATCGCGCGAAATAGGCGGGGACGATGTCCACGCCGCGCTCTGCAATCAGTTCAAGCGAGGCAGACATGAGGCCGTGGCGCGTGTCGAGCAGGGTTTCCATGCCTCTCCTCTGCGCCGAGCCCCTGCGCCCTGCCTTGACCAACATCAAGCGCGCTTGTCGCATCTTTACACTTTGCTGGTGGTTCCGCGCTATCACGGCATGACAATTCGGAGCATCCCATCCATGAACGAAGTCAGCAGCGGCAAACGCACACTCTGGTCCCGCGCGGCAGATATGGCCGCCAAGGCCCCGCCGGAGCGCAACCGCTATGTCGATTTTCTGCGCGCCTTTTCCATATTGGCGGTTGTCATCGGGCATTGGCTGGTCGCCGCCCCCTATATGAAGGATGGCGCAGTGCAGGGCGGGCATTTGCTGGGGATCCTGCCTTGGTCGCAATGGCTGACTTGGGGCTTTCAGGTGATGCCGCTCTTCTTTCTGGTCGGCGGCTTTTCAAACGGGATGAGCTGGGCCGCCAACCGACGCAGCAACGGCAGCTATTCGGATTGGTTCGTCAACCGCATCCAGCGCCTGATCAACCCGGTCCTTCCGCTCTTCCTGATCTGGACGCTCTTCGCGCTGTTTGGCACTGTACTGGGCGTGGAACGGCGCGTGGTGGCGCTGGCGGCGCAGCTGGCACTCATTCCGGTGTGGTTCCTCTCGGTCTATCTGATCGTTTCCGCGCTGGTGCCCTACACGCACCGGGTATGGAAACGCTATGGACTGGCCTCCTTCTGGATGCTGGTGGCTGGCGCGATCCTCGTTGATCTGCTCTCGATCCGATTCGGCGTGCCGCACATCAATTTCGCCAATTTCGCCTTTGTGTGGCTCGCGGTCCATCAGCTTGGCTATGCGTGGGGAGACGGGCATTTTGCGAGCCCCGCCAAGGCGGCCCTGTGGGGCGCTGGCGGATTGATCGCGCTCGGCCTGCTGGTCGGGCTCGGCCCCTATCCGGTAGCGATGATCGGCGTGCCAGGGTCTGACCTCAGCAATTCGATGCCGCCCACGCTCGCTTTGCTGGCACTTGGCATAGCGCAGACCGGGATCGCGCTCGCGCTGGAACCTGCTGCGCGGCGGATGCTCGAATCTGCGCGTCTGTGGACCGGCGTCGTGCTGGTCAATGGCATGATCATGACAATCTATCTGTGGCACCTCACGGCCTTTGTGCTGGTGCTCGTTATCGCCTGGCTTATGGGCGGCGTTGGCCTCAACGTCGCGCCGGGCAGTGGCGCGTGGTGGATGGCCCGCCCGCTATGGTTCGGGCTCTACCTCATTGCACTCACGCCTCTCATCATGCTGTTCGCCGGATTTGAGCAGGCCCGCCGGACAGAGAAGGACCGTCCTGCCCCGCAAATCCCGACATGGCGGCGGCTGATTGCGCTCTTGCTGATCTGCATTGGCTTGGCCGCCACGGCCGCGATCAGCATCGCCAGCCCGATGGGCGTGACGGGCGTGCGGCTCTGGGTGGTGGCCCTGCCCTTTATCGGGACAGCACTTGCGGGCTTTGGACCAGCTTATGACTTGAGCCAGCGCTTGCGCTAGTCACGCCAGACCAAGGCCCTTGCGCTTGGCCCGCGCGCTGCTAGCCTGCCCCTCACCCAAATAAGGAGAGGGATATGTCTGAACAACAGGAGGGGGCGGCAGGCTTGTCGCCCTTCAACGGGTTTCTTGTGCTGCTGCTAATCGTGGCGGCGATTGTTGGCTGGATCGTGATCGGGTCTAAATTTCTGGGCGTCACGTCCTTTTTCGCCAGCTTCCTCTTCCTCTGGTATTGGGCCGCTGTTGAACAGGCCGATTATGGTCAGTGGACGCAGAGCGTGGTCGGCGCACTCGTCGGACTCTTGCTGGCGTGGCAATCGGCCTATCTCGGCGCGCATTACGGGCAGAATGGCATGATCGCAGGCGTCGTGATCCTGCTTGTGGCGATTTATGTTCAGGTGATGAACTGGGTACCAATTGCCGTTAACCGCAGCACCATGCTCTACCTGACCGTGCTCGCCGCGCCGGCCATTCTTGAGAAGCTGGACCCGGCGGAAACCGCCATCGCCATTGTGGGCGGCGCGATTTTCTTTGCGGGCGTGGTCAAGCTCGCTTTCCTCTACGCGGCGCGCAACGCCAAGGCGTAAGCCTCAGGCAGGCACCGCCGCCAGAAAATCGTACGGATCAATGCCGGACGAGCGGAAGGCGGCGTGGGCCTGCCGGTAGATGGTCGGCTCACCAATACCCAGCCGCGTGCGGGCGACCTCCAGCGGTTCGGCGAGCAGGGCCATGATGTCCTGCTCGACCAGCCGTTGCGCCAGCTTGCCGGTCTTGTGAGACTGGCGCACCGCCGCGAGCACCGGCGCATCTGCCTTCACCCGCCGCTTGATTTCCAGCGCTCCGGCCCAGGAGAGGAACCACGGCATCCAGCCGCGATCCTGTCCATAGGAAAAGCCGAGCGCGCACTGCTCCCCCAGAGCATCGCGGCCATAGCCGGTCAGCACATGGACCAGATCATGCACGTCACGCAGCCGCTCTCCATACCATTGCATCTGGTCATCATAGCGCGGGCGGCCCCGGTTCATCTTCTCCGATTCCGCCACCAGACCGGCGGCAGACAGGCCCTCGCGCTTCATGAACGCCATATAGGCGTGCGCCACACTGTCCGCAGGCAGTTTTGAGAGCGTTTCGTGATCGTCCATCAGCGGGGCCAGCAGCGGCTCGCGCACCATCAACGCCTGCCCCTTGGGACTTGCGCAAAACGCGCGGGCACGGGCAAGGAATTCCTTGCTCGGCAGCGCCTCTCCAATGTGGAAGACCTGTTCGGTATCCTCCTTGTCCGCAATCAGCTTGCGGAAGTGGGCGAACGCCTTGAACGGGCGGAAGCGGGCCTTGGGCCTGCGCGGATCGAGAAAAGTGGTGGGGGCCATAGTCTTTGAAGATATGAATGCTGACAGGAATGTCAACAGGCGCGCTTCACATGGATCGTCACATTGCAGATTGTCACCGCATCTCCATCCATGTTCAAACCGGCGGCACGAGCGCGCGAGAGAATGACGTCTGGATCAGCCGCCAAGACATCCATCCCGACAATGCCAGACGGCCCTTCCGGCCCCAGCGGCACGAACCGGATTGCGGCCCCGCGCAACAGATCAATGCACAACGCCCCATCGCTCTGCCTTGGCTGCACATTGAGCATCCGGCCCCAGCGTGCGGCGTTTTCCGCTGGATCAACGCTGGCGATCGTGACGGAGGCGATGCCCTGCACCAGCCCCGTCTTGAAGCGCTGCCAGTCATGCCCGGCAGGGTGCCAGAAGCTGTCGGCCTCACGCCAATCCGCCACGCCCGGCGCGGCATCGATTGAAGCGAGTACGCCTCCAAATTCGCGCGGGTGAAAATGGCTGCATTGATGTTCTTCATGGTCGATCACATCAACGATCTGCACACCCGCCGCCGACATCCGGGCGCGGTGCGTCAAAGCGTCTTCGGCTTGAAGGATCACCATATAGCCGCTGTCGCCGCCTCTTCGGGCCAGATAGCGGCCCGCTGAGCTTCCTTCCTGAACCGGCTGGACGATCTCCAGAAATTCGCCGCCAATGGGGATCACGATGTTGCGCAGCCCGTAATGGATGATGGCCGGATCCTCATAACCCGCGCGCAGCCCGAAGGCCGCGTCCAGTTGATCCAGCACGGCATCCAGATCATGCGCGGCGAAGGCGATCTGGCGCAGCCGCATGTCGAGTGACGAGGCGTTCGTCATTCGGCCACCCCCTTGAAACGCGGCGCGCGGCGTTCGATGAAGCTCAAAGCCCCTTCGCGCGCATCTGGATGTGCAAGTGCGGCCTGCATCAGTTCGGCAGACTCGATCGAGGCGGGCAGAAAGTCCCGGTCCCAATGCTCATACACCTGCCGCTTGATCGCGGCGATGGCGCGCGGGGCAACGGTGGCGGCCATATCATCCACATAGCGGCCGATGGCGGGAATGAGATCATCGGGCGCGACCACATGGTCCACAAGGCCCATCCGCAGCGCTTCCTCTGCATCCACAATGCGCGAACTCCACAACAGATCAAGCGCGCGGCTGGTGCCAATCTGGCGCGGTAGCAGCCAGCTTGTCCCATGTTCGGCAATCAGCCCGCGCCGCGAAAAGACAGTGGTGAAGCGCGCAGTTTCCGACGCGAACCGCAAGTCGCTCATCGCAGCCAGCACAAAGCCCCCGCCCGCAGCAATGCCGTTCACAGCGGCGATGACGGGCTTGGGCACATGCAGCAGGAAAGCGAACAGAGCTGGACCTTCCGGAAGGGCCTTCACCTCGGCATGGCCTGAGAACCCGCCCGCTTCTGCATCGCGCTGCAAGAGCGAAACATCAATCCCGGCGCAGAACGCCCTCCCCTCCCCTGTGATGACGATGGCGAACACGCGATCATCGGCCACGGCCGCATCGATGGCGCTGCGAAACGCGGTCAGCATCTCATAATCAAAGGCATTGAGCGCTTCGGGGCGGCGTAATGTGATGACACACAGCCGACCTTCGATCCGCGCGCTCAGAGTGGCGCATTCTTTCACGCCTGCCAAGTTCGAACTATCCTCGCCCATCCTCGCTCTCCTTGGACAACACCATAATGAGCGGGTGGCAAACGGCAATGGAAGTCGGAAGGCCCGCGAAGCTGTCGACTGCTTTCCGTAACCGCCACTCCCGGCTCTGGACAATCGCTCCCACTATCGACACACTCTTGCAACACACAGGAAGGGGATGCGGATGCTGGCGTGCTGCGCCTTTGCAGTTTTCCTGCTCAATCAACTGCTGATGCCATTTGCGGCACTTGCCCGGCATGTGCGCGGAGAGCGCGAACTGCCGCCGAGCGCATCCGTGCTCTGGACGCCCGGAGCCGCACTCCCAGTGCCTGCCAAGGCGCTGCGCTGGCGCTGGCTGCTGGCTTTTGAAGCGGTCGCGCTTGTCAGCGCGGGCGGGATTGCGCTTGCTGCCACGCAAGACATGCGCGCCCATGATGAAGCCATCCATAATTTTCCGCTGAGCAGCGCGCTCTGCTCTGCCACCAAGGGAGTCTCCCGATGAACATTGCCGCCCTGACTGCAACCGAACATTGGGACAGCCAATCGGGCATTGCCAAAGGGCCGGTGACGATTGCCCGGCAAAGGCGGACCTATTTCGCTTATGCGTTGATGGTACTGCTCGGTGCGCTCCCTGCCCTGCTCTCTGCCTCTTCTGCGTGGCAGGCAGCGGGGCTGGGCCTGTGGCTTCCGGGCGCTGGATTTCTGGCCGTGGGCGGCTGGGCGAGCCTGCTCTTTCCGGTTGGCATGATCCTGTTCGTTGCGTCACTGGTCGCCTGGTTCTGGGCAGGGGCCGTTATCGCGCCGGTGATCGTCTGGCTCGGCCTCGCCGCACTCGCAGGCGGCATGGCGGGCGAGAGCGTATGGTCAGGTGGCCCGGTGATTGCCGCACTCAGCATGGCGGGCATCGGCCTTGCCTTCCGCGCCCGCACGCAGCGCCAGCGCCGCGAAGGCTGGGCGCGAGCCTCAGCACGCAAGGACTTCGTGCCCGCCTCGCTCGCCGAAGTGCGCGTGCAGACCGCGCATGAGCCCGATCCCGATACGCGCGAAATGGGTCCGGAGGAAATGGCGGCGCTGCGCTATTTGCTGGATCGCTCGCTCCAGCCGATTGAGGAATGGGGCGGGTTTGACGTGATCGATCAGTTCCAGCCTGCCGCGCTGCGCTACCAGATCAATCATATGGGCTTTGCGCTGGGCGTGGCGCAATGCGCCTATCTGCCAAGCTTTCATGGCTATCTGGGGCAGGCGCAGCGCAACCTGATCGACAAATATCTGTTGCCCAAGGTCTGGGACTATTGGGTGCTTGAAAGCTGCTGGGGCAAGCTGAACTTCACCAACTGGGATCCGGCGGATCGTGACAATATCATGCTCACCGGCTGGCTGGGCATGCATGTCGGTCAATATATGCTCAACAGCGGAGACCGGCGCTATCTGGAGCCGGGCAGCCTTACCTTCCGCCTGAATGATCGCAAGGCGTGGAAGCATGATTTCAACACCATGTGCGGATCGGTCTCCTCCAACTATGATACGGCGGAGTTCGGCCTGTTCGCGTGCGAGCCCAACTGGCTCTACCCGATCTGCAACCATTATGGCATGGGCGCGCTCGCCGTGCAGGATGCGGTGTGCGGCACGGGCAACCTGCCACGCTATCTGCCCGGCTGGTTCCGCCAGACCAAGGCGGAATTCACCGATGAAAGCGGCTCGATCATCGGCCTGCGCTCGCAGCATACCGGACTGCCGGTGCCCTTCCCGGTTGGCGAAGCGGGTTACGCGCCCTTCCAGAACATCTTTGCGCCAGATAGCGCGCGCCTGCTCTGGTCCGTCGCGCGCAAGGAGATTGCGCCCGCCATCCATGACGGGCCGGACGGGAAGCCGCGCATCCCCCTGCCCGGCAAAGGGCTCGATACCGGCAATTACAAGCCGGGCCACACCACGGCCTTCGCCGCCATTCTGGTGGGTGCGCGCGAATTTGGCGATGATCGCATCGCCGAAGCCGCGCAGAACAGTCTGGACGCGGATTGCGGGCGCGACGTAACCGATGGCGTGCGCCGCTACACCAAGGGATCGAATGACGCGAACGTCTATGCAGCACTCGGCCAGTTCATGCGCACGGGCGATTTCCGCCGATCATTCGCCATTGGCCCCACAGCCTCCTGCCTGACTGGCCCTGTGCTGGAAGAGGCCAGCTATCCCGATGTGTTGGTGGCCCGCGCATGGAGCGATGGCACCGGTCTGGACCTTGTGCTCCATCCCGGACGCGGCGCGGGTGTGCAGTCCATCGGCCTCGCCCGCCTGACGCCGGGTGCCACCTATCAAGTCACAGGGGCGCAAGAAGCAGAGTTCACCACGACGGCGGACGGCACGGCAAAGCTCAGCATCCCGCTTTCGGGCCGGACTGAGGTCAAGATCGCTAGGGGTTAGGCCAATCCTGATCGTCATTGCGAGCGCAGCGAAGCAATCCTGCCTTCTGCCGGTCTGGATTGCTTCGCTGCGCTCGCAATGACGGCGCTCACGCCATATTGGATCGCCGCCTAACCCCTTTTGTCCAAAAGGGATTTCGTGCTTGTCTTCGCCGTCATGACGTCATAGCCTTTGCCTCCCACCACATAAGGAGCCATTGGCGATGACGCTGTTTCCGCATTTCTGGACGCGGCTTGCCGTCGCGTTGTCGCTTTTGATGGCATTCGCAATGCCCGCAGCCGCGCAGACTGAAGACGATGTCTACTCGCGCATCTTGCCGACTAAAGACGCATGCAAGGCAGATTCGTCCTATTGCGATGAAGTGGGGTTGAACAATGAGAATGGCCAACTGGAAGTTTCCTTCTTCCAGCCCGGCTGGTGGAGCGCGCAATGGCAAATTCTGCCCGAAGACAGCTTTGTGCGCATCCGCAACCGCTATACCGGGGAATGGCTGACGGCGTTTTATGATCCCAATCGCTCCGATCTCAACAATGATGTCGATCGGTGGAGTGTCAGGCTCGTCAAGCCCGGTCAGGTCATCACCAATGTGAGTCCGCAAACCGGCGCCGTGCGCACCGATACCATTGAAGCCCTGCCAGAGGGCGCGATGTGGCGCATTGTAACCGATCAGAATGGCCTTTCCGGCATCTACAACAGCTCCTTGTTGGGATTGCGCAAATTTGCGTTCGCTACAAACAGCAATTCCGCGTGGTTGATCAATGACAAAGAAGGCGTTGGCCTTAAGGGCTTCAAATTAACTGTGGATCAAGAGGGAAATACGTCTCAGCAAATGGGCAACGCCGATTGGAAGATCACCGGCAAAACCGATTTCTTCGCGGCGAAGAAGGCTGAAGTCCCGGCGAACGACGCTGAAAAGATTCGCATTCAAAGTTTCGACACAAATGCCAAACCCACCACCATCAACATTGAACATGGCACGCCGCAGAGCGGTGTCGTCAAGCCCGGCTGGTTGAGCGCACAATGGATGCAGGAGACTTACACCACCGAAGACAGGCGCCGCGTGGCCATGTTCCGCAATCTCTGGACCGGGCAATATCTGGGCGTAGCAAATGGCAGTGTAGCCATGATGAACCGCGACCGGTCGACGGAAGGCACCATGGACAAGGTCGCTTATGGCTGGCAACTGACCGGAAAAGCCCCCAAGGGCGCTCCGAACACGGTCATCTTCCAATTGAGGAATATGATGACGAACCAGCTCCTGACAAAATCAGGAGTTGAGGGAGATTTACCGCTGGAACTGGACGGCAGCGGAGTCTCCGAATGGACGCTTGATCCAGTCGATCGCCCAGCGCCTGCGGCCCCAGAGCAGGCCACCAGCGAAGCGGCCCCGGAACGCCTCGTCCGCGTGCTCACGCCCAATTCCGATGGCGTCAATGTTGAAACCGGCGCTGTCTCCATTGGTGCCATCCAGCCCGGCTGGTGGAGCGCGCAATGGCACGCGAAGGAAGTGAATTCCGGTCAGGACGGACGCTTCATGTCGTTCAAGAGCCGCTGGAAAGGCACCTATCTGATGGTCCGTAACGGCCAGCTGGTCGCCGACGCGCCCGGCGCGGCCCTCCCCAACCAGGGCCCCGCCGGCATGGAAGAGATGTGGCGGGTTGAAGGCGTGCTGGAAAGCGGCGCGATCCTCTACCACCCGCGCAGCAAGATGTATCTGATCGAAGCCAATAAGGGCGCGGCCATCCTGTCTCCCACGCGCCCGGCATCGGGGTCGCAATGGCGGATCTTGGGGGCTGAATAACTCCGCGCGGCGCGCGTTAGACTCTGGGCGCCACGCTGCGGCAATGGATAGCTGTGGGCTGAAGTAAGGCGGCTTGGGCCTATCACTTTGGTCCAGTGCCTTCAAAACTGGGCCGCAACTATGGGCTCACCTGAACTGGGGCCTCCAAGACTGGAGGCCCCACAAATTTCTCAGCGCTTTTCGAGTTCCACCCACAAATGCCAGCCAAACAGACTTCCGCCGGGCAGCTTCGCAGTCGGAAGGGGCGGAGCGTGCATCCAATGTTTGAAACTGCGGACAACCTTGAACTCTGGAAAGTCCTTTTCAACATCCGCAAGGCTATAGACCTTCGAATAGGGATTGCCCGCGCCATCGGTTGACCGATGGATGAAATTGTCAAGTTTGAGATAGTTCCACAAACCTACTTTTTTCGCATTCTCACGATGGAGTTCGTGGCGCTCAGGCAGCGGCAATCCCAGCAAAACCGCCAACGCCAAAATTACGCGCCGCACGATCCGGATCGACACCTGATAGTTCAACGAATAGCGGGCATACATCATGATAATCAGCTTTCCACCGGGCTTCAGCACCCGCGCGATTTCCGCTTGGGCACGACCGATCTCCGGAATGTGGTGCAGAACGCCGTGTGAAAAAACGATATCAAAACTGGCATCTGGGTAGGGGTTGTCAAGCGCGCTGCCGACTTTGACATCGTCAATTGCCAGACCTTCGACTTCGGCGCGCAAGCGCACGCGATCAACTGCGGCCTGCGTCAGATCAAGTCCGGACCATTGCGCGCCACGTTTGATAAGTTGCGCTGAATCCGCCCCTTGGCCGAGCCCGATTTCAAGAACTTTCTTGCCCTTCCAGTCAAACTGGTCAAGCGCCGTCAGAATATGCCCTTCATGGGTATAGCGATAGCGGTCATACTCAACAAAAAACTGTTCGCAATCGCCTTTGAATGCCTTGTCCAACCCACCGACAAGAAAATCGCCACAGGGATGTTCCTGCCAGAAAGACTGGATTTTCGATTCTTCCATCATGCACCTTCAAATAAAATCGGCTCTATAGCCTTGCGATCGGAACTGAACAATCGATCTCGAATCCATTGAGACCCATCCAAGACCAATGGATGTCATCCTTAGGCGGCGTGGACAAATTTGAGCCAGTATTTGGCGGCGGCGATATGGACCA
>CALMZE010000049.1 GCA_937870585.1 uncultured Sphingomonadales bacterium
ATAGCCGCGATGCGTCGCCAGATCGAACGCGACCGAAAGCCCCTTCTGCCCCGCAGCCAGATTGCGGCGATAGAAAGCGTTGCTCTCCTCAGCGGTCGAGAAGCCCGCATATTGCCGGATCGTCCATGGCCGACCCGCATACATGGAAGCGCGCACGCCGCGCGTGAACGGCGCAAAGCCCGGAAGGCCGGGATCAACGGGCGCGTCCTCCGCCGTGTAAAGCGGCTTCACGGTGATGCCTTCCGGCGTCTGCCAGTTGAGATCCTTGCCTTTGACTTCCTTGTCAGCGGCGGCTTTCCAGTCTGCGTATGTGGTCATTGTCTAAATCCAAAACACCGTTCGGGCTGAGCCTGTCGAAGCCCTGCCTTTCATTTGGACCGTTCGCCCCAGAAAAAGGACATCCCTTCGACAAGCTCAGGGCGAACGGTCGATATGTTACCGTCCCTGAAACACCGGCTTGCGCTTTTCGATGAACGCCAGCCCGCCTTCCATCGCATCGGCAGACGAACCCGCGATCCGCTGCCCTTCGGCTTCGGCGAGCAGCCCTTCGGCATAGCTGTTTTCCAGCGCGGTCAGGATGTTCTTGCGCATCACCGCGTAGGAAACGGTCGGTCCGTTGGCGAGGCGGGTGGCGAGCGCGCGGGCTTCGGCCATCAGCTCGGCATCATCCACCGCCTTGTAGATCAGGCCCCATTCCTGTGCCTTGTCTGCGCTGATCTTTTCACCCAGCATCATCATTTCAGTGGCACGCGCCTTGCCGACCATGCGCGGCAGCATCCAGCTTGCACCGCCATCGGGCACCAGGCCGATATTGACGAAGGCTTGCAGGAAATAGCCCTTTTCGCGCGCGGCAAGAACGAAATCGCCGCACAGACCAATCGAGCAACCCACGCCCGCAGCCGGTCCGTTCACCGCCGTGATGATCGGCATGTTGAGCCGCGCGAGGTTCATCATCATCGGGTTATAATAGCGGGTGAGCGCGACATAGCTGCCCTCTCCGCCCGAAATCGAGGTGGAGCCACGCGCCTGCAAATCCGCGCCCGAACAAAAGCCCTTGCCCGCGCCGGTGATAACCAGGCAGCGTGCATCGCCAAGGCCAGCAGACAGCGCATTGTTGATGTCGGTCGCCATGTCGAGCGAGCAGGCATTCAGCCGCTCCGGACGGTTGAGCGTGATCGTGGCAATCTTGTCCGACACGTCGACGGTGATGGTTTCGTAGGTCATGTTGTTCTCCTGTCCTCTCCAAATGGTCGTCCCTCTCCCTTGTGGGAGAGGGTTGCGCAGACTTGGCGGCTTGTCCGCCTAGTCGGAGCTGGGTGAGGGTGTTGGCTGTTTGCGGTTAACCCCAATCATCCTGCCCCCTCATCCAACTGCGCCTAATTCGCTGCGCTCATAAGTCTCCATATCCTTCTCCCCCAAGGGGAGAAGGGCTTAATGATGCCCCTTCGGCGTCTCCATAATCTCGGTCAGCACCCCACCCATATCCTTGGGGTGCACGAAGAAAATCAGCGTGCCATGCGCGCCGATGCGGGGCTCGCCCAGCACGCGCTTGCCCATCGCCTCGAACTCGGCCTTGGCGACCATGATGTCGGGCACTTCGTAGCACATGTGGTGCTGCCCACCCTGTGGGTTCTTAGCAAGAAAGCCGGTGATGCTGGTATTGCCCGGCAGCGGCTCGATCAGCTCGATCTGCGTGCCCGCCGTGCCGTTCTCGCCCGGCGTATCGACGAAGCACACTTTCAGCACCTGATCGGGCATGTCGAACGGTTCATGAATCTTGGTTGCACCCATCACATCGCGGTAAAAGGCGATGGAGTCCGCAATGGACGGCGTTGCGACGCCGATATGGTTGAGACGGCCTAGTTTCATTTTTCACCTGTCCTGATTTTGCAGCGCAATGGAGAGCAGACATGCCTCACAGCGGAATATTGTCATGCTTCTTCCAAGGATTCTCCAACTGCTTATTCCGCAGTTTCCGCAGCCCCAGCGCAATACGCTTCCGCGTCGAGTGCGGGTAAATCACCTCGTCAATGAACCCCTTGCTTGCCGCGACGAACGGGTTCGCAAACCGGTCTTCATATTCCTTCGTGCGCTCCGCGATCTTTTCGGGGTCGCCAATGTCGCTGCGGAAGATGATTTCCACTGCGCCCTTCGCGCCCATCACCGCGATTTCGGCGGTCGGCCAGGCGTAGTTGAGATCGCCGCGCAGATGCTTTGAGGCCATCACGTCATACGCGCCGCCATAGGCCTTGCGGGTGATGACGGTGATCTTGGGCACGGTCGCTTCGGCATAGGCGAACAGCAGCTTCGCGCCATGCTTGATGATGCCGTTATATTCCTGTGCGGTGCCGGGGAGGAAGCCGGGCACGTCGACAAAGGTGATGATCGGAATTTCAAACGCATCGCAGAAGCGCACGAAACGCCCAGCCTTCTTCGACGAGTTAATGTCCAGAACCCCGGCAAGCACCATCGGCTGGTTGGCGACGATGCCGACCGTGCGGCCTTCCACGCGGCCAAAGCCGATCACGATGTTGCCCGCATGGTTCGGCTGAACCTCAAAAAACTCGCCTTCATCGACGGTTTTTCGGATCAGTTCCTTCATATCATAGGGCTGGTTTGCGGAAGGCGGGATCAGCGTGTCGAGGCTCTGCTCCTGCCGGTCCCACGGATCGCTCGTCGGGCGTTCGGGCACGCCGGTGCGGTTATTCTCCGGCAGATAATCAAAGAAGTCGCGCACCGCGAGCAGGGCTTCAATGTCGTTTTCAAACGCATTGTCCGCCACACCCGATTTGGTGGTGTGCGTGGTCGCGCCGCCCAGTTCTTCCTGCGTCACGACTTCATTGGTGACGGTCTTCACCACGTCCGGACCCGTCACGAACATATAGCTCGAATCCTTCACCATGAAGATGAAGTCCGTCATGGCAGGCGAATAGACCGCGCCGCCCGCGCACGGCCCCATGATGAGGCTGATCTGCGGGATGACGCCGCTGGCATTCACATTGCGCTGGAACACTTCGGCATAGCCGCCAAGCGAAGCCACGCCTTCCTGAATGCGCGCGCCGCCTGAATCGTTCAGGCCGATCACCGGCGCGCCGACCTTCATCGCCATGTCCATCACCTTGCACATCTTCTGCGCAAAGCGTTCGGACAGCGAGCCGCCGAACACGGTGAAATCCTGCGAGAAGACATAGACAAGGCGGCCATTGATCGTGCCGCTGCCCGTCACCACGCCGTCGCCGGGGAACTTCTGGTTTTCCATGCCGAAATCGGTGCAGTTGTGCTCGACATACATGTCGATCTCTTCAAAGCTGCCTTCATCAAGCAGAATGTCGAGCCGCTCGCGCGCCGTGAGGCGGCCTTTGCTGTGCTGCGCGTCGATCCGCTTCTGGCCACCACCCAGCAAGGCTTGGGCGCGGCGGCTTTCGAGTTCGGCAATATTGGCGGACATGGGCACCTCTTCTGAGTCAAATTCGTGACCTTGCGATGGAACGGTGTCGGCGGAATTGCAAATGTGAATTTGCAAAGTTGCGAAGTCCAATTTTGCAAACTAATGTCCCCTCTCCCTTCTGGGGAGAGGGTTAGGGAGAGGGGACTGTCCCACGCCGAAACGTTCGACATTGGGCCGGTGGACTCCCCCTCTCCCCGGCCCTCTCCCCCCAAGGGGAGAGGGGGCAGAATGACAAAACGCCGCATCTTTGCCGGAAGCCGATTGCGTTCACTTCGCGCTACACTGTCTCTCAAACAGGCGGACATGGCCGCGCGATTGGGGATTTCGGTCTCTTACCTGTCTCAGCTGGAGCATGATGATCGCCCCCTTACCCCGGCTCTGCTCGAAGCCCTGACGCGAGATTTTCCGCTCGACTGGCAGGAGTTTGAGGCAGACGCTGCCACACGTCGGCTTGCCGCATTGCGGGAGGCAGCGGCAGACCCACTCTTCCCAGCCCCCCTGCCCCCGGACCAGCTCGCCCGCATTGCCGAACAGCAGCCCGGCTTTGCCGATCAGTTCATCGCCATGCACGCCGCCTATCGTCGCGCGGGGCAGCGGCTGGAAATTGTCGATGAGGCGCTCGATGCCGACACTGTGCAGGGCAGCCGCCTGCCGTGGGAAGAGGTGCGCGACTGGTTTCATGAAGCGGGCAACTATGTCGGCGTGCTCGATGAGGCTGCCGAGCGGCTGGGTGATATGCTGCGCGGCCGCGCTGCCTCGCCCGCGCTGGAAGGGCTGGAGCTCTATCTGCGCAACGCGCTTTCCGTCTCGCTCGTTTACACCGGCCATGCGGGCCTGCGCGATTATGACGCAGAGATGGGGCACCTCGTTATAGATCAGGGCCAGCCCGCGGAGAGCCAACGTTTCCAACTCGCCCACCAACTCGCTGCGCTGGCCTTGCGCGAGGAGGTCAGCAGCGTTGTGGAGGCCGCACGGCTGCGGACGGCAGCAGCGCGGCAATTGCTCTCGATCGGCCTCGCCAACTATGCGGCAGGCGCGATCCTGATGCCCTATGCCCGATTCCGCGAAGAGGCTCGCGCGGTGCGGCATGATATCGACAGGCTCCGGCAACTCTTCGGCGTCAGCTTTGAACAGGCCTGCCACCGCCTCTCCACACTGCAACGCCCCGGCGCGCGCGGCGTGCCCTTCTTCTTTTGCCGGGTGGATATGGCGGGGAACATCACCAAGCGGCACAGCGCGACGCGGCTTCAGTTTGCACGCTTCGGTGGTGCCTGTCCGTTGTGGATTGTGCATGAGGCTGTGGCCATTCCAGACCGAATCCTCGTCCAACTCGCCGAAACGCCCGATGGCGTGCGCTATGTCTCGATGGCGAAGGGGCTGGTGAAGCCATCGGGCTCGTTCGATCGTTCTCCCCGGCGCTATGCCGTCGCGCTGGGGTGTGAGGTCGATCATGCGCGCGAATTCATCTATGCCGATGGCGTGACACAAGCCGTGCCAACGCGCATCGGCGTCTCGTGCCGCCTTTGCCCGCGCCCGGACTGCGATCAGCGCGCTTTTCCGCCCTCTGACCGGGAGATTGTCGTCGATCCGGATCGGCGCGGCGTCGTGCCTTATGGCCTTGCGTGACAGCCCTGCCCTGCGGCATGATGCGCGATATGAACCAAGACGAAAGACCATGGCCACAGGCTGGCCGCGAACGCCTGATTTTTCCGGCCCCAGTCGGCCGCATCGGCACGCCGGACGAGATTGATGAAGAGGCGATCCTCGCCCGCCTCAGTCCCGCCGTGGTGTGCATGATGGGCGACAATCCTGTGCTGCCGCGTATGCCTGAAAAGCCGACTTTGCTCGATTTCTTCCATCATCGCTTTGGCACCATCACCTTCCGCCACTTGCTGTGCAGCGCGCGGCGGGCGTTGCGGGGCGGTCATAATGAGAAGATCGTTATGGCGTGCTTGCTACATGACATCGCCAATGGCTGCCTCGTTCGCGCGGATCATGGCTATTGGGGCGCGCAGATGATCGCGCCTTATGTGGATGAGGAAGTGGCGTGGGCCGTGAAATATCACCAGCCGCTCCGCTATTTCGCGGATGAAAGCGTGGGTTACGAATACCCGGAGAGCTACAAAGTCTTTTTTGGCCCGGACTATGTGCCACCCGCGTACCTTCAGCGCGACGCGGAGATTGCCCGCAACCACAAATGGTACATGACGGCGCGGCAGGTGACGATCAACGACATCTACTTCTTTGAAGAGGAAGAGGTGCCGGACCCCGAATTTTTCACAGACATTATCGGCCGCAACTTCCGCCAGCCGGAGGAAGGGCTTGGTTTTGACGACACCCCCACATCCCACATGTGGCGGACGATGATCTGGCCGAACAATTTTCTGTAAACACCCTGCCCCTTGCAAATTTCGTTGCGTTGCGGAAAGGGTTTGCGACATTTTTCGAGTCGGAGAGGACCGAAAGGGGGCAGGCAACGACCTGCCCACACACCATTCCAGCGATAAGGGATTCGCAGCATGAGCACCGATGCCATCGTCATTTCCTCCTACGCCCGCACCCCCATGGGCGGTATGCAAGGCGCATTTTCGAGCGTTGCCGGCCACCAGCTGGGCACAGCCGCCATCAAGGCCGCGCTTGATCGCTCGGGCGTCAATCCGGGCGACGTCGATGATGTGATCATGGGCTGCTGCCTGCCGCACGGTCAGGGTCAGGCCCCTGCCCGTCAGGCGGCGCTCGGCGCTGGCATTCCGGTCTCGACCGGGGCTGTCACCATCAACAAGATGTGCGGCTCGGGCATGAAGGCCGCGATGATGGCGGCGGATGCCCTGCTCGCCGGGTCGGCTGATGTCGTCGTTGCGGGCGGCATGGAGAGCATGACCAACGCGCCCTATCTGCTCGCCAAGCACCGCTCCGGCGCGCGCCTCGGCCATGATGTCATCAAGGATTCGATGTTCCTTGACGGTCTGGAGGATGCGTATGAGCCCGGTCGTGCCATGGGCACCTTCGCAGAGGAATCGGCAACCGCTTACCAGTTCACACGTGAGGCTCAGGATGATTACGCGCTGCGCTCGTTGACCCGCGCCAAGGATGCGATTGCCTCTGGCGCGTTTGATCGCGAAGTCGTGGCTGTCGAAGTGGCAGGTCGCGGCGGTTCGGTGACCGTCTCCGTCGACGAACAACCCGGCAACGCCAAGCCCGAAAAGATCCCGTCGCTCAAGCCCGCCTTTGCCAAGGATGGCACCGTAACGGCGGCCAACAGCTCCTCCATCTCGGATGGCGCGGCGGCGCTTGTCATCACGCGTGAAAGCGTGGCGAAGGAGAAGGGCCTGAAGGTTGAAGCCAAGATGGTCGCCTGGGCCACGCACAGTCAGGAGCCGTCCAAATTCACCTCCGCCCCCGTTCCCGCCATTCAGAAGGCGATGGCCAAGGCCGGCTGGAGCATGGATGATGTCGACCTGTTCGAAGTCAATGAAGCGTTCGCTGTCGTCCCGATGATTGCAATGAAGGAACTTGGCATTCCGGCTGAGAAGATCAACGTCAATGGCGGCGCAACCGCGCTGGGCCACCCGATTGGCGCTTCGGGCGCGCGCGTGATGGCGACTTTGGTGGCCGCCCTCCAGAACCGTGGCCTGAAGCGCGGCATCGCCTCGCTCTGCATCGGCGGCGGCGAAGGCACGGCGGTGGCGATCGAGCTGGTCTAAGCATCGCTTGCGCAGCGCCTGAAATTGCATATCCTCTCCTCATATCAATTGAGGAGAGGCTCTATGCGCGTTGCGATTCCCCTGTCTGGCGATCAGATGTTTCCCGATCTGGGAGCCCATTATTCGACTGAGATGATTGCAGCATCCGGCGCTTATTCGCAGGCGACCTACAAACATTCCAAGCTGCCGCTGCGCATCTTTGAAGCGGCCCGCATTGCCACGGCGGTCATCAATGGCTGCATCGTCTGCCGCAACTGGCGCGCCGAACGCGATGTCAGCTTCATGGGGCTGGATGGCGGTGTGATCAACAATGGCGATGTGCCCGATGAAGCCTTTTATCAGGCTGTGCTCGCCAATGACCTGACTGCGCTGACCGACAAGGAACGCGTGGCGGTGATCTTCGCGCAGCGCATGGGCAATGATCCGCAGGGCCTCGCTTCCGATGACACATTCTGGGCTGAGGTCAAAACGCATCTGACCGACGCGGAAATCGTCGATCTTGCCTATTGCACCGCCTGCTGGATCGGTCTGGGCCGCGTAGCGCATGTGCTGGGGTCTGATACTGCGTGCAATATTCCGACGCACAAAATGGCGGCATGATCGCTTAGCCGTCGCGCGCGCGGGGTCTGATGCGCTGAGCCTTTCCAGCCTGCGCCCAGCCAACCCACATCCGTTCGTGCTGAGCTTGTCGAAGCACTGCTTGTCTTTGCGTCGATGCCAAAAGATAGGGCAGTCCTTCGACAAGCTCAGGACGAGCGGATTTTGGGTAGCGGGTCATATTCAACCCAAGTTCGTGCTATGTCTGGCCCAATGCCCTCCCCCCGCAAAATCATCCATGTCGATATGGACGCCTTTTTCGCGTCGGTGGAGCAGCGTGATTTTCCCGAATTGCGCGGCAAGCCTGTTGCGGTTGGCGGAGCGAGTGAACGCGGGGTTGTGGCCGCCGCCTCCTACGAAGCGCGCAAATTCGGCGTTCGCTCCGCCATGCCCGGCGCGAAGGCGCGACGGCTGTGCCCGGAGCTGATTTTCGTCCGCCATCGATTCGATGTTTACCGCGCCGTTTCCCGCCAGATCCGTGACATTTTCGAAAGCTGGACTCCCCTCGTCCAACCGCTCTCGCTCGACGAAGCCTATCTGGACGTGACCGACAATCTGAAGGGCGAACAGAGTGCCACGCGCATTGCTGAGGCGATCCGCGCGGAGATCAAGGCCGTCACGGGACTGACCGCCTCGGCTGGCGTCTCCTACAATAAATTCCTCGCCAAAATCGCGTCGGACATCAACAAGCCCGATGGCCTGACCGTCATCCGCCCTGCCGAAGGCGAAGCGTTCGTCGCCGCCCTGCCCGTGCGCAAATTCCATGGCGTCGGCCCGGCCACAGCGTCCCGGATGGAGCGGATGGGGATCGTGATCGGCAGCGACCTGAAGGCCCTCAGCAGGGAACAGATGGATGCTGCCTTCGGCAAATTTGGGGGTTATCTCTATTGGGCGGCACGCGGCGTGGATCATCGCCCGGTCAACCCGGATCAGGAGCGCAAATCCATCGGTTGCGAAACGACTTTCGCGCCCGATCTCACCACGCGCGCCGCCTGTATGGAGGCCCTGTTGCCGCTGATCGCACGCGTGGCCGCGCATTGCGAAAAGCATCGCACACTAGGGCGGACGGTGACACTCAAACTGCGCTGGTCAGACTTTCGCACCATCACGCGCAGCAAGACCCTGCCAGAAGGCGTGCGCGATGCGGAAATCATCCAGCATTGGGTGGAAGCCTTGCTCGACCCGCTGATGCCGCCGCCCATGGGCATCCGTCTGCTGGGCGTAACCCTTTCCACGCTGGAGGCCGAAGACCGTGATCCACCCGCACAGCGAGAGTTGGACTTTGGCACCGCCGCCCCATAGGAAGGGCGGCCCATGACCACCGCCACCATCCCTCCCGTCCGCCTGCCCACCGGCCCGGCCTATTTGGCAGCGCTGAGCGGGATTGCGGCCTTCTCCGTGATGGACGCGGTGATGAAGGCGCTCACGCTGGAGCTGGGCGCGTATAACGCCATGGTCTGGCGGTTATGGATTGCGCTGGCCATTATGACGCCCCTCTATTTGTCCACGCGCAAGGGCTGGCCAGATAAGCGGGCGATGAAGCTGCATCTGCTGCGCGGCTCCATCTCTGGCGTGATGGCGTTCACCTTCTTCTGGGGCATCGCGCGGGTGCCGCTGGCGGAAGGCATTGCGCTGTCCTTCGTAGCCCCCTTGATCGCCATCTATCTCTCGGCGGTCTTCCTCCATGAAAAGGTGCAGAAGGGCGCGATTGCGGCATCGGCGATAAGCCTTGCCGGGGTGGTGGTGATTGCCGCCGCCCGCGCAACAGGAGAATTTTCACAGGATGCCCTCTGGGGTCTGGGCTCGATCATGATTTCGGCCATTCTTTACGCCGCCAACATCACGATGATGCGCGCGCAGGCACAGGCTGCAGGGCCAGTTGAGATAGCCTTTTTCCAGAATCTGGTCGCCTCCTCGCAGCTGGGGCTACTTGCCCCATTCCTGCTGGAATGGCCCACGTTCAACACGCTGGTGCGGATGAGCGGCGCGTCTCTACTCACCGTCTTTGCGCTCTTCACCCTCGCCTGGGCCTATGCACGTGGTCAAACGCAGCATCTGGTTTCCACCGAATATACCGCCTTCATCTGGGCGAGCCTGTTTGGATGGTGGTTCTTCGCCGAAGAGGTGACGCTGACCACTCTTGCAGGTTGCGCGCTCATCGTGACAGGGTGCCTGATGGCCACGCGCAACAAGGAGTGACGAATGGCGCGCAAGTTTCTCTATCTGATTGTAACGCTGATCGTGCTGGTTGTGGCCGCGCTGCTGGCCTTGCGTCTGTGGCCGCAGCAATTGGGAAGGATCGCCTTTGTGCCGGGTTCAGCCTTTGAAGCGGCTCCTGCCAAGTCGCCTGCCGATTATGAAGCCCCCGCCCTCTGGATCGCCCGGCCGGACATGAAGGTTAGCCCTGCGCATTTCCTTCCCAAAGGGGTGACGTCCGGCAAGGGCGAGGCGGCCATTTTCTACATTCATCCTACCACCTATCTCAACCGCGCGCACTGGAACGCGCCGCTGGATGATGCCGACGCCAATGAGCGCGCGGTGATGATCACGCGGATGCAGACGAGCGTGTTCAACGCGGCAGGCGATGTCTGGGCACCGCGCTACAGGCAGGCAACATTTGGCACCTTCCTTGGCTCCAACCCCAATAATGGCGCGGCGATCAAGCTCGCTTATGCCGATGTGGAAGCCGCCTTTGCAGCCTTTCTCAAGCAGGTTGGGCCAGATCGCCCCATCATTCTGGCGGGGCATAGTCAGGGCTCTCTCCACCTGACCCATTTGCTCAAAGATCATGTCGCAGGGCAGCCTTTGGCAAAGCGCATCGCGGCGGCCTATGTGGTCGGTTGGCCGATTTCGGTGGAGAATGATCTGACAAGCCTTGGCCTGATGCCCTGTCGCCGCAAGGATCAGACGCAGTGCATCATGAGCTGGCAGAGTTTTGCGGAACCCGCCGAGCCCGATTATCTGACCAGCTCGTTCGATGCGTCAAAGGGCATGAACGGAGAGTCAAATGCGGCAACTGTGATGCTGTGCACCAATCCGCTGACGGGCGGCACGCTGCCCGAAGCCAAAGCGGCGCTCAACGCAGGCACGCTGAAGGCCGATTCCGAGATGAAAAGTGGAGAGCTTCTGCCCCAGCTTGTGCCTGCGCGGTGTGCGGGCCGGGGCTTGTTGCTTATCGGAGAGCCCATTGATCTGGGCAATTACATGATGCCCGGAAACAATTATCATGTGTATGATTACAGCCTGTTCTGGGCCAATATACGGGCAGACGTGGCCGCGCGTCTCGCCGCGTTCAAGGCCGCGAAGTGATCACCGAAGCACCCGATGAGTTTGCACACGCCCTTCCCGATTCCGGTCGTCTGATCGGGCTGGATGTGGGCACCAAGACCATCGGTACGGCACTTTGTGATGCAGGCTGGATGATTGCCAGCCCCGCCAGCCTGATCCGCCGAAAGGACTTCAAGGCGGATATGGCAGCACTGGCCGATCTGATGCGTGCCCAATCGGTGAAGGGCGTTGTGATGGGCCTGCCGCGCGGCATGGATGGGAAGGATACGCCCCGCACCCAATCGGTCCGGGCCTTTGCCCGTCACGTCGAAAAACTGGGCTTGCCCCTGTTGCTGTGGGATGAGCGCTGGTCCACCATGGCCGTCGAACGCGCCATGATTGCGCAGGATATGAGCCGCGCCAAGCGCGCTGAGCGGATCGACAATGCCGCCGCAGCCTTCATTCTTGAGGGCGCGCTGGCCGCGCTGGGACGCCTATAGCCGGAATTTCGCAGGGCGAAGATTTGCTTTCTCGATAATGTCTATTGATTTGATAGGATTTAAGCGAACAGACGAACCCGGGAGAACTTCCGCATGTTTCCGCTTCCTGAACTGACCGCAGAGCATATTCAGGCCATGATCCCATTCATCGGCGTCGGCTTTCTCGCCCAGCTCGTCGACGGGGCTTTGGGGATGGCGTTTGGCGTCATCACCAACACATTGCTGGTGAGCGTGATCGGACTGGCTCCAGCGCGCGCCTCAGCGAGCGTCCATGTTGTCGAGAGCTTCACAACCGCAGCCTCTGCGATCAGCCATATCCTGCACAAGAATGTGGACTGGGCGCTGTTTCGCAGGCTGGCCATTCCTGGCGTACTCGGCGGTGTGATCGGCGCCTATCTGCTCGCCAATATCCATGGTGAAGCAGCCAAACCTTTTGTGATGACCTATTTGACGGGCATCGGTGTATATCTTCTGTGGCGTGCCTGGGAGATGGATCATCATATCGAACACAAGCCCGCCAAATATGTAGCGCCACTGGGCCTGCTCGGCGGATTTCTGGATGCAGCAGGCGGCGGCGGCTGGGGTCCTGTGGTGACATCAAACCTGCTGGTACAAGGCACGGAACCGCGCAAGACCATTGGAACGGTCAACACCGTCGAATTTTTTCTGACCACTGCTGTCTCGCTGACCTTCATCGCGACCATTGGGCTCGACGCCTTCACAATTGCGGCTGTTGGCCTGATCATTGGCGGTCTGATGGCTGCCCCCATGGGCGCAGCGCTCGCAAAGCGGTTTCAGGCCAAAACCTTGCTGAGCATGGTCGGCGTCGTGCTGATCGCAACCAGCCTGTTCAGCCTCTACAAATCACTGGCCTGATCCTGTTGGAGGGCGCGGCATCGCCATGCCGCGCCTGCCGCGTGCTTCTCCACGGTTTAGAAATTCTTGTGCCGTGCCGTGTTGTATCGCTCTGCAACAGCCCATATGCAAAGATGAAGTGATCGCCCGCCAGTCTGTTACGGCGTGCGCTCCAAGGGGACTTGCTGGATGCCTGAATTCAACGCTGAACTGGTACAGGCAGTCCTGCCCTTTATCGGCATCGGCTTTCTGGCCCAGTTGGTGGATGGTGCCTTGGGCATGGCGTTTGGCGTGATTGCCAACACCTCCTTGCTGGCCATGGGAGTTCCCCCTGCACTGGCATCATCCTATGTTCATATCATCAAGGCTTTCACGGGCGGCATCGGCGGTGTGAGCCACATTCTGCACAAGAATATTGACTGGAAATTGTGCCTGCGCCTCTCTCTGTCAGGCATGGCAGGCGGCGTTCTGGGTGCGGTCGTGCTGACAAACATCCATGCTGAGGTCGCCAAGCCGTTTGTGCTGGCCTATCTCACGCTGATCGGCCTCTACATCCTGTGGAGAGGCTTTGGGCACGCCATTGCTGAGCGCAACGCCACCGTTGTTGAACCGGTCGGAGCGCTTGGTGGCTTTCTGGATGCGACCGGCGGCGGCGGATGGGGGCCGGTCGTGACATCCAACCTGTTGATTCAGGGTCACAATCCAAGACTGACGGTGGGCACCGTCAATCTGGCCGAGTTTTTTCTGGCCATTGCCGTATCGGCGGCCTTTATCCTTTCACTGGGCTTCAAAGACTTTACTGCTCCCGTCATCGGCCTGCTGATCGGCGGCATCATTGCGGCCCCAGCTGGCGCGTGGCTGACCAAACATATTCCCGCGCGCCCGTTGATGATCATGGTGGGCATAGTGTTGACGCTCACCAGCATGTTCGGGATTTACAAGGCCGTCTTCTAACGCCTCTTGCCGACTTGCGCCCACCGGTCTATCGCGGCGCTTTAATGACATCCCCCCTTTTCCCGCACCGCCATCTGCTCGGCATCGCCGGTTTGCAGCCCCATGAAATCA
>CALMZE010000050.1 GCA_937870585.1 uncultured Sphingomonadales bacterium
GCTGGAGGGCGGGACGGCGCTGGTTGCGGCGGGTCGGGCGGATGCCGTCTCATTCGGGCGTGCCTTCATCGCCAATCCCGATCTGGTCGCGCGCTTCAAGGCGGGCGCACCGCTCGCCAAGCCGGATTATACGCTGCTTTATACGGGCGAGGAGCGTGGGTTCACCGATTATCCGGCAATGGGGTGACGCATCCCCAAAGCCGTTCGTCCTGAGCTTGTCGAAGGACTGCCTTTTCTTGAAACGTTAGTATCAGGAAAGAACAGTCCTTCGACAAGCTCAGGACGAACGGAGAATTAGGTCATTCCCTCTTAGGCAGCCTTGGCCTTCCGGTTATCAACCGAGGTGTGCACTCCGTTCACGCGGGAGCGGAATTCATCGGCCCGCGCGCGCGGATTGTAGAACTGCTTGTACCAGATGCGGCCCTTATGGAACGGACCATCGTCCGGGATCTGGAGGATGTTGATCGCGGCTTCCTTGTGCTGCCACAGCTCAAAATCCTGCGCGAACGCATCAAGCGCAACGTCCTGATAGGAGCGAGCCATCGAGACGCCACTCGCATCAGCGCGCTTGGAATCGACCTTTACCATCAGTGCATACCAGACGCGCACCTCGCCATCCTCCACCGGCGTATTGCAGATCATGATGACGCTGGGATGCTGGCCTTCCATCTTGGAGAGCAGAATGCCCGGTCCGGTATACCAGGTGTCGTTGATCAGCACATCTTCGCCCGTGGAAACCAAAGTGCGGTGGCCTGCGCCGAAGCGTTGCATGATGATGTGATCGCGAAACTCATTCTCGAAATAGGCAATGTCCTTGCTGCCATGCACCGGAATGAAGTGCGCCAGATCGGCCATGTTATCGAGGATTTCCTGCGGATGGATCGGCAGCGTGCCAAGATGGTCGAGCCGCCAGCGGACCCAGCCTTCCTCTTCCTTGTCCCACTCGGCGAACAACGGCAGATCAAATTCGGGCTCGCCATTCTCCATGTCGTGCCACATCCACACGCACCCGGCCTTCTCAACAACCGTATAGGCTTTGACGCACGCGGCCTTGGGAATGGCATGGGTGGAATAGGGGATGTCGTCGCACTGGCCATCGGGCGCATAGCGCCAGCCATGCGCAGGGCAGCGCAGCGAATCGCCTTCTACATGCGTGCCGTCCTTCACCACATAGGATGAGGTGTTCTTGGCCATATGGACGCGCATGTGCGGGCAATAGGCGTTGAGAAGGACGACGCGGCCCGAGCCCTTGCCGCGATAGAGCACCATATCCTGCCCGAAAAAGCGGACGGCCTGCGGCGTGGTCGTCACCTCATCGGCAATTGCAATCATGAACCAGCCGCGCGGGAAGGCGAACTCGCCTAAGCCATAGTCTGCTGTTGTGGCCATATGTCCTCTCCTCTTGGTCCGGCTCAGATAAAGCTGTCAGTGTTGGGCGCGCCGAGCATGACGTTGCCGAAATTGCGGCCCACCGAATTGGGGTTGTTCGCCACATGTGTGCGGCCTGTGTGAATGTCGCAGAAGGTTCGGGCAATCTGATTACCGCGATAAATACCGTCCGCGCCGGACGTGTAATACATACGGCTGATCAGCTCGCAGCAGCGCCCCGAAATCTGGGCCGACTGGTAGCGGAAGCGCAGGCGCGTCTCCAGATCGGCCTGTTCGCCCTTGCGTGCAGCTTCGTTAAGCACAGCGAAATTGCGGAACAGCACTGTCTTCATCTCATCAATAGCAGACTGTGTTTCAGCAATCAGCACCTGCACATCAGGATCGCCCGCTGCGCTCGCGCCAGTATTGTTGCTCTTCCGCTTTGCGCCGGTCTCCAGATAGGTGTCGAGCGCGCCCTGCAAGGCCCCGATCGACGAGGAGGAGACGGCGCGGACGAAGACCTGACCGAAGGGTAGCTTGTAGAGCGGCCCCGGATTGGACTTGGCACCCGGATTGGTGTTGGCAAAGCCATCCTTGGAACGGTGCGTGCGGTATCCGGGGACGTAAGCGTCCTCCACCGTCACGTCATGGCTGCCCGTGCCGCCAAGGCCGATGGTGTTCCAGATCGGCAGAACCTTGAAGTCTTTGCGGGGCACGAGGAAGGTCCAGAAATCGGGAATGCCGGTTTCCGGATCGGGCACCAGCCCGCCGAGGAACGCCCATTCGCAATGATCAACGCCGCTTGAAAAGCCCCAGCGCCCGCTGATCTTGTAGCCGCCTTCGACCGGCGTCACCTGCGCCTTGGGCATATAGGAAGAGGAAATGAGCGTGGTCGCATCATCCTTCCACACATCGTCCTGCGCCTTGGGATCAAACAGAGCGAGTTGCCAGTTGTGCACGGCCACAACGCCCAGCACCCAGGCGGAGGACATGCAACCTTCAGCGACCTTCATCTGCACCGCGTAAAAGGCTTCCGGGTCCATTTCATAGCCGCCCCAGCGCTTGGGCTGGAGGATCTTGAAAAAGCCAGCTTCTTGAAAATCACGGATGGTGTCTTCAGGAACCTTGTTGCCCGCTTCGCACGCATCGGCGCGTTCACGTAACACGGGCACCAGAGCCTGCGCGCGCGCGACCAGATCGGCGGGCGTCGGCGTGATCATTGCAGCGGCTGTAGCCATTTTGTCCGTCTCCTTGAAATTATGCAGCCTCTGCGAGCGCTGCCTGTTCGTCCGCGCCGAAGCCGACGCTGAAATCATGCCCCCACAGGCTCACCGAGGTGCTTTCGAATACGGTGTGGCGGTCCCAATCAATCGTGCGGCCGCCAAAGCCATATTCGAGCGCGAAGCCGCCCGGCGTCATCATGTAGAAGCTGGTCATGTGATCATTGGTGTGCTTGCCGAGCGTCGCCATCAGCCGCGTGCCGTTGGCCTGCATCCGGTCCATGGCGCGGCCCACCTCGTCCATCGCATCAACCTCGACCATCAGATGCACGCAGCCAGATGGCACTTCGCCTTCGAACAGGGCGAGGCTGTGATGACGGCCATTGGCGCAGTGCATGAAGTTGATGCGCATTTCAGGCCCGCCTTCGCCCATCGGGCGGTGGACCAGAATGTCCGCTACGCCAAAGCCCAGCACGTCGCAGAGCAGCCCTGTCGTCGAATCGAATGCCGGGGCGGGCAGAACCATATGGCCATAACCCAGATCGCCCGTCACAAAGCGCGGCACGCCGACGGGCGAGACGAAACGGTCAAAATTGGTCTGATAGCCGTAGAAAATTTCGTGGCGATTGCCCGATGGATCAACGAACCATGCCATGTCGAACACATGGCGCAGCGCGAGTTCCGAAGGCGTCGCGCGCGTCCAAGTCACGCCTTTTGCCGTGAGTTCGGAAAGGCCCGCTTCGAACTGGTCCTTGGAGCGTAATTCCCAGCCACTGGCGAAATAGCGGTCTTCGCCACCTTGCTCGATGAAGAGGCGCCCGGCGCGTTCATCAATGCGCAGCGCATGGCCGCCGGGCACGGCATGGGCCGAAAAGCCTGCGACATCCTCTCCGAACCGCACCCATTGCTGCGGATCGGTGGACCGGATGATGCTATAGGCGAGCGCGCTGACCTGCATGGCAGATTCCCTTTGGTGAACAGGGGGCAGCTTATCCGGTGCGAGGGCGCTTCTGGACATTGATCTGAATCAATCAAATTGGCGATATATGTTAGAATGCGCTCGAATAGTGACACATATGTTCATCAAGGAGAGATTCTATCGTTGAAATGCGTAAATTGTATCGAGAGTTGATACGCATGGTGTGGCTTCGAATCGCGGACCGGGCTTGTGGAAGCAGCGCAGGATGGGCAGGCTGTCGGTTCATGTCATGCCATGGAGAGGACAGGCTAATATCATGACCGAGCAGACCAGCGCCGCAGACGATGTACTTTATAGTGTGGAGGATCACGTCGCGACGATCCTGCTAAACCGGCCCCACCGGCGCAATGCGCTCAACTGGAACGCTTATGCGCAGTTGGAAGCTGCGTTGAAGGCGGCGTCTGCTGATCCGGAGGTGCGCTGCGTGATTGTGTCCGGCGCGGACCCGGCCTTTTGCTCAGGCGATGATGTGCTGGAAATCATGGCAGGGCCGAAGAGCTTTGCGGCGGGCACCACCGCGCCCACCGTCAATTTCCAGCCGACGCCTGCCGCCATGGCCGCGCTTGAATGCGAAAAGCCGCTGATCGCGGCCGTCAACGGGGCGGCCATTGGCTGGGGAATGGAATTGGCGCTCTTTGCCGATATCCGCATCGCATCTGACAAAGCGCGCTTTTCCGAGATGTTCATCAAGCGCGGGCTGGTGTGCGATGTCGGCGGATTTTACCGCCTGCCCGCCATTGTCGGTCCCGCCAAGGCTGCGGAGTTGCTATTCACGGGCGACATCATTGATGCGGCGGAGGCAGAGCGTATCAGTCTGGTGAGCGCAGTCGTGCCACATGAACGGCTGATGGAGCAGGCGCGGGCCATGGCGTCTCGTATTGCCGCCAATCCTCCGCTCGCATTGCGTTACATGAAGGCGGGCCTGCAAAAATCGGCTTATGGCGATCCGCGTGAGATGGGGGCCTGGGCCATCGCCACCATAAGGCGGCTGATGGAAACCGAGGATCATAAGGAAGGCGTGGCGAGTTTCCTTGAAAAGCGCGAGCCTGTGTTCAAGGGGCGCTGAGTCTCCGCCGTTCGACGAACGGACGGCGCGGATCGACCAACGACAGAAACAATGTTGCGCGTTTGCGCACGGATTCTAAACTGAGCCCATCTCAGGAGGGTTCCAGTATGAACAAATATCTGCTCGCCGGTGTCGCAGCCTTGGCCATGGTGTCCTTTGGCGCGTCCGCCGTGGTTCAGGCGGCGTCTCGCCCCGCTAAATCCGCCAAGGCTGCTTCGCCCACCTATGGCAGCTTTGGTGTTGATCTTTCCGGCATGGACGCAAAAGTCGCGCCGGGAGACGATTTCTATCGTTTCGTGAACGGCGCTTGGGCAGACAAGACTCTGATCCCCGAGGATCGCTCCAGCTGGGGTGGCTTCATGATCCTGCGCGACCTTTCTGATCAGCGCACACGCGCGATCATCGAAGACGTGTCGAAAAGGAAGAACAAGCCGGGCAGCGCCGCGCAGAAGGTGGGCGATTATTTCGCCTCCTTCATGGATGAAGCGGCCATCGAGCGACTGGGCATGGCCCCGGTGCGGCCTTATCTGGATGCCATCGCCGCCATGAAGACGCGCGGCGACCTTGCGGTTGAACTGGGCAAGGCCAACCGCATGATGATCGATATGCCGGTGGGGATCGGCGTCGAGCAGGATCTGAAAGATAACAGCGTCTATTCGGCCTATATCGGGCAGGGCGGGCTCGGCTTGCCAGACCGTGACTATTATCTGGTGGATGACAATCCCCGTTTTGTTGAAGCGCGCACCCAGTACAAGACACACATCGCCGCCATGCTCAAGCTGGCCGGTTTTGACGATGTTGAGGCGCGGGCGCAGCGTATCTATGATCTGGAAGTGGAGATTGCGAAGGTTCACTGGACCCAAGCCGAATCGCGCCAGATCGACAAGCTCTACAATCCGATGACACTGACGGAACTGGACGCGAAAATGCCCGGTTTCGACTGGGCGGGCTTCATCCGCACCGCAGGGCTGGGCGGGCAAGCCAAGGTGATTGCCACTCAGCCTTCTGCGCTGACGGGCATCGCCAAGCTGCTCAATGATGCGCCGCTGGAAACCTGGAAGGATTATCTGGCGCTGCGGACAATCAAGGATGCTGCCCCGCTGCTCGGCAAGGCCTTTGTGGACGAAAATTTCGCGTTTGAAGGTAAGGTGTTGACCGGCACACCCGCGCTCAAGGAGCGTTGGAAGCGCGGAGTGGATATGGTCAATGCTGCTCTGGGTGAAGCGGTGGGGCAGATTTATGTCGCGCGCTACTTCCCGCCTGCGGCCAAGGCTAAGGCCGATGCGCTGGTCAAGAACCTGATTACGGCAATGGATGGCCGCCTGTCCCGGCTGGAATGGATGAGCCCGGAAACGCGCACCAAGGCGCGTGCCAAACTCGCGGCCTTCACACCCAAGATCGGCTATCCGGACAAATGGCGCGATTATTCCAAGCTGGAAGTGAAGCGCGGCGATGCCTTTGGTAACGCCATTCGTGCAACCGAGTTTGAATATCAGCGTAATCTGGCCAAGATCGGCAAGCCGGTGGATCGCAGCGAATGGGGCATGACCCCGCAAACGGTGAACGCCTATGCCAATCCGCTGCTCAACGAGATCGTGTTCCCGGCGGCGATCCTGCAGCCGCCCTTCTTTGATCCCAATGCTGATCCGGCGGTCAATTATGGCGGCATTGGCGCGGTGATTGGCCATGAAATCAGCCATCATTTCGATGATCAGGGCCGCAAATTCGATATGAACGGCAACCTCGCCGAATGGTGGACGCCGGAGGATGTGAAGCGGTTCGAGGCACTCACGGTCAAGCTCGGCCAGCAATATAGCGCCTATGAGCCGCTGCCCGGCGCGCATGTGAATGGCGATCTGACGATGGGCGAGAATATCGCCGATCTGGCCGGCGCGACCATTGCCTATGATGCCTATGTGCTGTCGCTGGGCGGCAAACCCGCGCCGCAGATGGAGGGCTATACCGGGGAACAGCGCTTCTTCCTCGGCTTCGGACAAATCTGGCGTAACAAATATCGCGAGGCGCTGCTGCAACGCACGCTCACCACTGATCCGCACACGCCCGGGCATTTCCGCCCCTATGTCGTGCGCAATCTGGACGCCTGGTATGAGGCCTTCAAGACCAAGCCCGGCGAAAAGTTGGTGTTGGCCCCGGCAGACCGCGTGCGCATCTGGTAAGGCGCACGCGGCCGGCCCGCTTACCGCTTAGTCCGGCAGGACGAAGCGAACCGTCATTTCGCGCCAGGCTTCAATGGGAGCGCCATCGCTGGTTGCGGGCTTGAAGCGCCATTTGGAGAGCGCCTGATCGCGCGTGGCGCGGAAGAAGGCCTCTTCGGTGGCGCTGACCTGCTCGACGGCCTTCACGCGCCCATCAGCGCCCACCAGCACGCGCACCACGACAAGCCCGCCGAGCCCTGCCCGGATCATCGAAGTGGGGTAGGGCGGCTGGAGCAACGCGGCATGGCGTGGATCAGGCTTTACGCCCGTGACCACCGGCTTGCGCGCCGGGGCCGGATCAGGCTCGACCTTGCGCTCGATCAGACCAGCGCCCTCACTGTTACCAGTGTCGAGCGGTGCGGGATCAAAGGTGAAGTCCGTCCGTGGGAATGGATCGGCGATGGCGACGGGTGCGACCTCAGGCGCAGCCGTTGGCCGGGGCGGCGGCGGGGATTTTTTCCGTGTCTCGGGCGGGGGCAGCGGCTGCGGATCGGGCGCCACCTCATATCCCTGCAAGATTGTCGGTATTTCGCGCACGACATGCGGCGCGGCGAAAATCAGCGCAGCCAGCACGCCGCCATTCAGCGCAACCGCAAAGCCAAGCCCGCCTGCATTGAGCGACCGGCCTGTCCTGGTGTCGAGATAAGCCATCATCCATCTCCTCTTTTTTGGGGCAGGACGCACGACTCAGGCCCTGCAAGAGGATTGATACTCTATCTCTGATAATGTTACAAGATCACATAACGTCAATCAGCTTGACGCTTCCAGCCGGGCAATCGCCCGGTCCTGACCGATCAAAGGCAATAGCGCCTTCATGTCCGGGCCATGATCCAGGCCGGTCAAGGCGCGGCGAAGCGGCAGGAACAAGCTCTTACCCTTGCGGCCCGTTGACGCTTTCAAGGCATCGGTCAGGGCGGACCAGACATCGGCAGACCATGTGAGAGAGCGGGCCAATTGCGCAGCTTCGCTCAGGAAAGGCCGGTCTTCAGGCTCAATGCTCGCCGAGACCTCACCAGTTACAATGGCCAACCAGTCGGCGGCGTCGCTCAAGCGCTCCAGATTGGGGCGGATCGCCTCCCACGCCGCTTCGGTCATCCCTTCGGGCAAGCGATTCGCCACCGCCTCATAGGGCGTCTGGTGGAGGATTCGCGCGTTGAGTTGGGCCAGTTCGCCTTCGTCGAACCGGGCTGGTGCGCGGCCAAAGCGGGCGAAATCGATGCTTGCTATCAGGGGCTGCGGCGTGGTGAAGGGTTCCACCGGATCGCTCGTCCCCAGCCGCGCCAGCAGCGCGATGACAGCCATCGGCTCAATGCCCTGTTCGCGGAACGCATCCATGCCGAGCGAGCCGAGCCGCTTGGAGAGCTTGCCCTCGCTTCCGGTCAGCAGCGCTTCATGCGCAAAACGCGGCGGCGCTGCGCCCATGGCGGTGAACATCTGGATCTGCGTCGCGGTGTTGGTGACATGATCCTCGCCACGCAGCACGTCCGTAACGCCCATATCCACATCGTCGATGGCGGAGGGGAGCATATAGAGCCAGCTGCCATCGGCGCGGCGGATAACGGGGTCAGAAAGAAGCTTGGGATCAAATTTCTGGTGCCCGCGCACCCTGTCGTCCCATTCGATCGGCGCATCATGATCCAGCTTGAAGCGCCAGTGCGGCGTGCGGCCTTCGGGCACCGGCGCATCGGCGGCCTTGCGTTCATAGACGGGCGGCAGACCGCGACCCAGCAGCACCTTGCGGCGCAGGTCCAGTTCTTCGGGCGTTTCATAACAGGCATAGACGCGGCCCGCCGCCTTCAGCGCCTCGAACTGTGCCTCATAGAGCGCGAAGCGGGCAGACTGGCGCGCCTCACCATCGGGCGCAATGCCCAGCCAGGCGAGATCGGCGCGGATGCCGTCGACATAGTCCTCCTTGGACCGTTCAAGATCGGTATCGTCGATCCGCAGCAGAAAGCGCCCGCCATGGCGTTTGGCCCAAAGCCAGTTGTGGAGCGCGGTGCGGACATTGCCGACATGGAGGTGGCCGGTGGGAGACGGCGCGAAACGAGTGGTGATGGTCATGCCCCGGCGCTTACCGGCTTGGGCAGGGGCGCGTCAAACCTAACGCCGCCGCTGCGCCGCGCGTGAAGCAGAGAGGAACAGCGAATCCGCCAGCACATCGCCTGCTGTGGACGGGGCCTTGATGCCGCGTTCGGCCTCCAGCAGACGCGTGTTGAGCGTGGCGACGCCGTCAGCTGTCCAGCGCTGCAACTGTGGCAGCGCGCCATCCTTTTCCCACATCGGGAGCGAGGATGTGACGGCATCTGCAGAACGCCCGCCTGCCATCTGGCCATGCAGCCGAGCGAGCAATTGCATCCGCCTGTGGACGGCGCGGAGTAGCGAAATGCTGTTTTCCCCTTCCGCCTTCAGTCGCGCCAGCTCCTGCGCGACCTGTCCCGGCTGACCGCCTAGCACCGCGCGGATGAAATGCTTCTGATCCACCTCTCCCGACACGGCGGACACAGCATCGAGCGCCGTCGAATCAACCTCGGCCGGGCGTTCGGGCGCGGCATCGAGGTAAAGCGCCAGCTTTTCCAGTTCGCGTGCCATCAATGCCCGGTCTCCGCCCGCCATGCGGACGATGCGGCCTGTACAGTCTCCGGTCAGCCGCAGCCCCTGTTCCTGCGCCAAGGCCGCCGCGATCTGTTCCAGTTCGCGCTGGTTGGGCAGATAGGAGGCACAGGCCATGGCCGCCGGATGCGCCAGCATCAATTTGACAATGGCTGCTGTATTTTTGAGCCCGCCCGCAATGATCGCCACCGGATTGCCCGCCACCGGCGCGTCGAGCAGCGCTTGAACGGCGGCCACCGGGTCCTCGCGGCCTTCCCAGCGGATCACGATGAAGCGCTTCTCGCCAAACAGACCCATCGAGGCGGCTTCATCGGCGAGGCGCGCGGGATCGCCCTTGAGCGTGGCGAGATCGAGATCGATGCGTTCGGCCTCTGCCCCCATGGCGCGCACCAGCCGGGCCAGCAGTGCGTGTGAGCCCGCTTCATCCGGGCCATAGAGCAGGAAGGCGCGGGTGCCTTGGCCGCCCGCATCGAGCGCTTTAGCGACTTGCGCCGCATTTGCTTTCACTGCGCGTTGGCCTGCCGCCCCGCAAACAGCGCAACGCGCGCGGTGATCTGGTCCGCCAGAATCTGCGTCAGCCGTTCAAGTGCGCTGTCTTCAGCGGCGAGCACAGCATATTCGGAAGAGACCACGTCAATCCCCGCGTCAGACCCTGCGGTCGCATCGAGCAGGGTCGTGCCCTGTGCGGCATCGACCAGCCGGTAGCGTGCGCGCAACGCTCGGCGTTCGCGTGTGACGGCATCATCGCGGCGCACGCCAAAACCGGTGATCTGATCATCCAGTTCGATTTCCAGCCGATAGGCCGCGACTTCACCTTGCCTGTTGCCAATCCTGTCATTGAGCGCATTGCGCAACAGCCAGCCCGCTTTGCCATCAATCGGAGCCACATCCACCGAACGCAACGCTTGGGCGGCCGCCCCCTGTGACCCATCGGCATAAAGCGGACGCAGCGCACAGCCCGACAGGCTGGCGAGGAGGATCAGGGGCAGAGCGCGTTTCATGCGCGCGGTATCGGGCAAGAGCGGGATCGGCTCAAGCCCGAAATGTGGCGCACGTTGTTCCGATCCTCAATAAGGTCTGCAAAAACACCGTTCGCCCTGAGCTTGTCGAAGCCTGTCCTGAGCCTCGCCGAAGGGGGATGTCCTTCATTATTCGAACCAGTCCAAGAAGGGGCAATGCTTCGACAAGCTCAGCTCGAACGGTACGGGTTGACCCCATTTGATCATATGTCACGGCATGAATTGCAGCTCTTTCAACTGCCGACGCGCGCGCAAGGAGAGCACGCGGCCAATGTCCAGCAGTATGTCGCACGCAATGCCGGGATGCTTGTCTCGCAACGCACCAAAATCGCGCCAGCCGAGCGTGCGGACATTGCAATCGGTGAGCGCGGTCACGGTAGCGGAACGGGGTTGTGCGTCGAGAAACGCCTGCTCGCCAAACACAGAACCCGCTTCAATCACCGCAATCTGCTGATGCGTGCCATCGGCGCGCTTCACCGTTACTTCGGCGCGGCCATCAATCAGGATGAAGAGGTGGCGGCCATCGCGCTCTTCGCCGAGCACCTCCTCGCGCGGGCCAAAGCGTTTGATCTTTGTGAATTTGAACAGCGCGTTCCAGTCTTGGTCGCTGGAATCGGCGAGAAATCCTGCATCGGGATTGGCGACCGTCTCCACGCCTGCCGCCGTGCGCAGCACCTTGACCGCACCGTCTGAAAAATAGAGCCCCCGTTTGCGGAGGTCGAGCGAGAGGAAGGCCAGACGGGCCAGCGCGTCCGGGGCTCCTGCAAATTTGCCTTCACACAAATCGGCAATCGAATCGATCGAACCGGGATAGACGAGCACCGGCCATCCCATCTCTTCCAGACAACAGAACAGCGCCGATTCTTCGATCAGATAATCCGCCGCAATCTGCGCCGCCTGATCTGCACTCACTGCGAAGGGATTGGCATCCAACTTGTCGCCGCGCCCCAGATACAAATCGGCAAAATCGCTGATCGAGCGCGCAAAGGCCGCATCATCGCGCGCAAGGGCTCGCAACTGATTATGATGCCCGGCAAAGCTCTCCGCCGTTTCCACCTCTGAAAAGCGGATGAACTCGAACTGGCACTTGCCGCCAAACTGCGCGAGCACGGGCGCATAAAGGCGGCAGAAATCCGCCCCGGCCTCCATCGCCTTGGCGCGGGCGGCGTCTTCATCCAGCCCTTCGAGCAGTTGCAGCGTCAGCCGGTAGACGCTGTCGCCCACCACCACGGCGCAGCGTTCAAACCGCTCCGAAATCCACTCAATCGAGGCTTCGAAGCGCGCGCCTTCAAAATTCGCATTGCCCAGCGAGACGCCAAGCATGGATTTCTCGCCGCCAAATTCAAAATAGCCCTTCGCCTTGGGTGCAATGCCTTCAAAACCCGCTTTGTAGCGGTGCGTGCCAAAGCTGATGGTTTCCAGTCCCAGATTGGACGCACGGATGGAATTGGGATCGCTCAACGGAGTCTCCTCGCCTTGTCCTCGTGTCCCGTTCGCCCTGAGCTTGTCGAAGGGCTGCCTTTACCTTTCGACCCAAGGCAAAGGGCAGGGCTTCGACAGACTCAGCCCGAACGGGGAGGGGGTATGACCGAACGCGTTACGCTACAATATTCACCAAGCGACCCGGAACCACGATGATTTTCTTGGGCACGGCTCCATCGAGCGTGCGGATGATCTTGTCTGATGCCAGCGCCAGCGCTTCCAGCGCGACTTTGTCCGCATCCTTGGGCACGGTCAGCGTATCGCGCAGCTTGCCATTGACCTGCACGGCGATGGTGACTTCATCATCCACCAGCAGCGCGGGATCATGATCGGGCCAGCTTTGCGTGGCGACTAGACCTTCGCCGCCCAGCGCCACCCAGCCTTCTTCCGCGAGATGCGGCAGCATGGGGGAAATGAGTCGCGGCAGGGTGCGGATTGCGGCGGTGCGTGACGCGGACGGTGCGGCCTTTTCGATGGCGTTCACCAGTTCGTGAACCTTGGCGACGGCCTTGTTGAAGGTCAGCGCCTCAATGTCTGTGGCAATGCCCGCAATGCTGCGGTGGAGGAGCTTGTCCAGCGCCACATCCGCGCCTTCACTGGCTGAAGCATCGCCAAACAGCCGCCAGATGCGGTTGACGAAGCGCCATGTGCCCTCAATCCCGCTTTCGGACCATTCCAGATCGCGTTCGGGCGGGGAATCGGAGAGCATGAACCAGCGTACCGCGTCCGCGCCGTACTGATCAATAATGCCATCGGGATCGATGACATTCTTCTTCGATTTGGACATTTTCTCGATGCGGCCACGAATCGCGCGCGCGCCTTCAAGCGTGATGACGTTCTTGCCTTCGATCTTGACCTCTTCAGGGCTCAGCCATTTGCCATCGGTCGAGCGATAAGTCTCATGCGTCACCATGCCCTGCGTGAACAGTGCGGCGAACGGCTCCGCAAAGTCGATCTGCCCCACCTTTTGCAGCGCGCGGGTCCAGAAGCGGGCATAGAGCAGGTGCAGGATCGCATGTTCGATCCCGCCAATATATTGCCCCACCGGCAGCCACGCTTTCACCTCGTCCGCATCGAACGGCTTGTCATCGGGCTGGCTGGCAAAGCGGATGAAGTACCAGCTCGAATCAGCAAAGGTATCGAGCGTGTCGGTCTCGCGCCGCGCGGGTTCCTTGCAGTTCGGGCAGGGGACATTCTTCCACGTCGGGTGTCGGTCGAGCGGATTGCCCGGTACATCAAAGCTGACATCTTCGGGCAGCTTCACCGGCAATTGCGAACGTGGCACGGGCAGGACACCGCAAAACTCGCAATGGATGATCGGGATCGGTGTGCCCCAGTAACGCTGGCGAGAGACGCCCCAATCGCGCAGGCGATATTGCGTCTGGCCTTCGCCCCAGCCCTCATGTTCAGCCTTGGCGATAACGGCGGCCTTGGCAGCGTCCACCTCCATGCCGTCCATCCAGCCCGAATTCACGAGGCGGCCCGGCCCGGTATAGGCGACATCGCCTTCAAAGTCGGAGTCGGTCAGATCACCGTCGGCCACCACGCGGCGGACGGGCAGATCATATTTGCGGGCGAAATCCAGATCGCGCTGGTCATGCGCGGGGCAGCCGAACACCGCCCCCGTCCCATACTCCATCAGCACGAAATTGGCGACCCAGACGGGCAGATGCCAACTGGGATCGAGGGGATGTTCCACCGAAAGCCCGGTGTTGAAGCCGATCTTTTCCGCCGTCTCGATCTCGGCAGCGGTCGTGCCGCCCTTCTTGCACAGTTCAATGAAGCGTTGCAGCTCCGGTGCATTGGTGGCCAGTTCGCGGGCGAGCGGATGGTCTGCGGCAATCGCCACAAAGCTTGCGCCAAACAGCGTGTCGGGCCGCGTGGTGAACACGTCGATGGCATCGCCCGTGCCTGCCAGATTGAAGGCGAAGTTCAGCCCCTTGGATTTGCCGATCCAGTTTTCCTGCATCAGCCGCACCTTGTCTGGCCACTGATCAAGCGTATCGAGGCCGGCAAGCAGCTCTTCGGCGAAATCGGTGATCTTCAGGAACCATTGGTTGAGCTTCTTGCGCTCCACCGGCGCGCCGGAGCGCCAACCCTTGCCATCAATCACCTGCTCATTGGCGAGCACGGTCATATCGACCGGATCCCAATTGACCTCGCTCTCCTTGCGATAAACGAGGCCATGCTTGTAGAAGTCGAGGAACAGCGCCTGTTCGTGGCCGTAATATTCGGGTTCACAGGTGGAAAGCTCGCGGCTCCAGTCGATGGCGAGGCCGAGACGCTTCAGCTGCTTCTTCATCGCTTCGATATTGGCGCGCGTCCAGTCGCCGGGGTGAACCTTGCGCTCCATCGCGGCATTTTCTGCCGGCATCCCGAAGCTGTCCCACCCCATCGGATGCAGCACGCCGTGCCCCGTCATCGCCTTGAAGCGCGCCAGCACGTCGCCCATCGTATAATTGCGGACATGGCCCATATGGATGCGCCCGCTGGGATAGGGAAACATCTCCAGCACATAGGTTTTGGGGCGCGGATCGCTGGCGGGCGGAGCCTTGAAGGCCTGTGCTTCATCCCAGGCGGTCTGCCATTTGGGGTCTGCTGCAAAGGGGTTGAAGCGGGTGCTCATATATCAAATCCATGAATCGTCATTCCCGCCCTTCGACTGCCTGCAAGGCAGGCGCTCAGGCTAAACTGCCCTTCGGGCAAACGGGAATCCAGGAACACCCGGCTTTGGAGTTCATGGATTCCCGCCTTCGCGGGAATGACGGCTAAATCTCAGCCGCCAATCGCGCTGCGACGCAGATCACGCGCTTTGGTCAAAATAATATCTTCCAGCTTCTGCACCGTGGCCGCCTGCACCGGCGCATCCACCCAAACGCCATTCTGCGCAATCTGGCGCGACGCAGCGACGCGCAGTGCATCGGCGCGCAAATCCTGATCGAGCACCGAAATGGTGAGCTTCATCCGTTCGTTGGGAGAGGCCGGATTCACATACCAGTCGGTCACCAGCACGCCGCCGTTCGAATCGGTCTGCACCAACGGCATGAAGCTGATCGTATCGAGTGCAGCGCGCCAGAGATAGGCGTTGACGCCGATCGTCGTCACCTTGGAAGCGGCCAGATCAGCCTGCACCAGCGGGCGCGCCTTTTTTCCGCACGCGGCGAGAGACAGAACCAGAGCAACCGCAACCATCGGGCGGGAAAGCGCAATCATTCGCAAATCCTTGCTTTTTCCATAGAGACAGCGTGCCTTATAGCCTTTAGCCCGTCCCGGGCAAGCGTCGCGATTAAGGCAGGATTGTGGCAGAGATGCCACAGGCCGCACGAAAACGCTGTTCAAGGTGCTGAATGTGCGGCAAGACATTGCAGATCGAAATGTGCAACGGTATGCAGAACATATGAAAATGCGTTGGGCCTTGATGGGAGCTGGAGGGGTTGCGGTCGCCGCAGCCTTCATTGCGCCCGCCATCGGCGCTCAGGGTAACTTGGTTCAGTCCAGCCTGCGCAGCACGATTGGCCCGGCCATCGGCTATTTCACGCCTGCCGCAGCGGATCCAAAATTGTCGGCCATTTACGGCCATGGCGCGGCTTCGCACCGCAAATTCCGCTTTACGCCTGCGGTCAGTGCGGATGGCAATCGCTCTGTGACGGTGGCTGTGCGTGCGACCGGCTTTGTTGGCCCGGCTGCGATGAAGGCAGATATGGCGGTCGCTCCGGCTGCCGCCCCCACTGGCACTGTTCTGATGCCTGCCGCTTATAATCTGGGTGCCAGCATGGGCTGGAAGAAATTTGCCGGACAGGGCGAATCGGCCAAGCTTGATTCGGCGCGCTTGCCGAGCGCAGATATTGGCACGATGGGTGCGTCTGCTCCGGCCCGTAAATGGAGCACGCGTGTTCAGCTGGATGCTGAGCGTGCAACTGGCCAAGCGCCGCGCACCTTTGCCGGTGAAAACCTCTCGGTTGATGTCGGCGGATCGTTCCGCCTGACCCGCAACTTCGATGTGACGGCGGGTGTCCGCTATCAGTCGGAGCGGGATCGCTTGCAGAAGGCGGCTGACGAGCGCCGTGACAGTCAGGCCGTTTATGTGGGCACAGCCTTCCGCTTCTGAGCGATAAGGCCGTCAATCGCGGCCCATCCATAAATATCAAACACTGACAGGCTTTTGGCGCGCGTCTGCGTCATGCCCCCGAGCGCGATGACAGGCGTTCGCGTGCCCCGTGTCATCTGCCCGAACTTCACACGCCCCAAAGCTCGCGCGCCGGGGTGAGAGCGGGTGGGAAAGACAGGGGAGACGAACAGCAAGCGCGCGCCTGCCAGTTCCGCGCGGATTCGCTCGCGCCGCGAATGGACCGGCGCGCTGATCGCACCGCGCGCCCTGCCATGCGCGCCATCGGCCCTTACTGCACGCGCTTGTCGCGGAGATCCGGCCCAGAGCAGACAATGCCCGCCCGCCCGGGCGAGCTGCCGGATGCGCGCAAACACGGCACGGCGGTCGCGCAGCGGCAGGCTGTAATGGCGAAAGATGATGCCGCTGCCCGGTGGCAGCGCGCGGATCGCGTCCATCAAGCCGTCGCCCAGCCGCTCGTCGGTCATCAGCCACAGCCGGGGGAGCGCGGGGGCGTGAACAGGGTGGTAGCGCGATGCCATAAGCCTGCCTATAGCGCCCGCATGACCCAGGAGGCAAAGGCGCGGCTGACCGCGATCCAGGATGACATGGCGCTTGCCGCGAAACGCTCGGGCCGCAAGGCGGAGGAGATTGCGCTGATCGCCATTTCCAAAACGAAGAGCGCGGACGACATTCGCCCGCTGATCGCCGCCGGGCAGCGCGCCTTCGGAGAAAACCGCGTGCAGGAAGCACAGGCGAAATGGCCCGCGCTGATAGCCGAAACGCCGGGCATTGCACTTCATCTCGTCGGTTCGCTCCAGTCCAACAAGGCGGAAGATGCGGTTGCGCTGTTCGACGTGATCCATTCGGTGGATCGCGCCTCGCTGATCGCGGCACTCGCCAAGGCGCAAGAGAAGACCGGGCGGCATCCGTCCTGCTTCATTCAGGTCAATATCGGTGATGAGCCGCAAAAGGGCGGCTGCGCCATTGCTGACCTGCCCGTCTTGCTCGCCGAGGCGCGCGCGGCCGGGCTCTCCATTGTCGGGCTGATGGCGGTTCCGCCCGAAGGCGTGGAGGCCGCGCCTTATTTTGCGCTGCTCGCCAAGCGCGCGCGCGATCATGGGCTGGCGCGCCTCTCCATGGGCATGTCTGGCGATTTCACCACGGCGATCATGCTGGGCGCGACCGAAGTGCGCATCGGCACGGCATTGTTCGGCGCGCGAAGCTAAAGACACATGGAAGCCATCATCACCTCCACCGCCATCGTCGCGCTCGCCGAGATTGGAGACAAGACACAACTGCTCGCCATCCTGCTCGCCACACGCTTTCGCGAAAAGGGCGCGATCGTGGCGGGCATCCTGTTTGCAACGCTCGCCAATCATGCGCTCGCCGCGCTGCTGGGCGCGCAGGTCTCTTCTATTCTCGATAGCAGCTGGTTCCGCCTTGCCATCGCCATCTCGTTCATCGCCATGGCGGCCTGGACGCTGGTGCCCGACACGCTGGACGAAGAGGAGGACAAGCCCCATCGCTTCGGCGCCTTCCTCACCACACTGATCGCCTTCTTCCTCGTTGAAATGGGGGACAAGACGCAGGTTGCCACAGTGATGCTCGGCGCGCGCTATCAGGATGTGATGAGCGTCACCACCGGCACCACGCTCGGCATGATGATCGCCAATGTGCCCGCCGTCTGGCTAGGGGCAGAACTGATCCGCCGGGTTTCGCTCAAACATGTCCGCTGGGCCGCCGCTGCGCTGTTCTTCGCGCTGGGGGTGTGGATGTTGGTGGAGCATTGGGCGGGGTAACTCGACACCGCGTGGTGTCGCTGGCATCATCGGCGGATGAACGTCGCTCCTTCCGGGCATATGGTCGTCAGCGAGTGCAACGATCTTTCCCTCCGCTGAGAGTTGCGGTGACGCTTGCAACCGTCACCATACCCCGACCTTGGTGCCTTGGTGTGAGGCAGAATGTCTTTTCACACCAAGACACAAAGACACCAAGGCGCGCCTGTCGGAGAGGTATCGGCCTAAACCAGTGAAGGGGCTATTGCTGCTGTCTTCGAGATTCTGTTCTTGGATCATTGTTCATCTTGGGATTTCTGTAGTGAATGCCCTTTGCCTGATTGTTTGTGCAAATGTGGGCGTGATGGTCGGGCCGCCGTCAGGGTCAAGTGTAAGGCCTCCATCATGAAGCCACCGCAGCCTTTTCTGTATCCCCACGGTCACATCTTCATTCGTTGTCTCAAGCAGGATGCGCTTCACGCCAATCGCCGCCGGATCAACCCGCTCCACGCTCGATGGATCATTGGCGTCCGCAAAGCGCACCATCATCGGCCAGCCCGCTCTGGGAAGCGTCACTTTGATACCATCTTCGGATGACAGCCTGCGCACAGCCGCCATTTTTTCTTCCCACGGCCGATCCCAAAGCTCTGGAGCAAATGCTCCCAGCACATCAATGTCTGCCGAGCCGTTGGACATGGTCAGCAGCGCAAATATCGGTCCGGACGGTGCATCCACCACCACAGCTTCCCCGCGGCTGATCCCAGCCCTAAAGCCCGAACCTTCTTCAGGTAACAACGCCGGTTCTTTGTGAGAATAATATTCCATGACGGATGAACCGGATTTCAAGCCCTTCACCGTTTGCAGTTCAACCGTCATCCGAAATCTGAAAGTCGGTTTGCCGTGCAGCAGACCACAACCAGACAGCAATCCAGCAGCCCCGGTGGTCAGTGCTATCAACGCGGCGCGACGCGATAATTCACGCAAACTCTTCGTACTCTGTTGGAATGACATCATCGTCTGATCCAGAACCGCAATCCCACCCGCCATTGCGTGCCCCGTTTCAGCGTCTCAGTAGGAGGATGAAACCACCGTTACCCGGTCGAACCGGCGCTCTCGCAGATCATCGGGCTTGATGAGAATCTGAATCACACCATCTCCCAAGAGCAAGCCTATGCTGTAATTGCTGGACAGTTCGAGCAAGACGATGTGATCCATGACATACTCTTCGACATAGCCCTGAACATAGCTGGGTGGCCCGAACATCCGGTCCGGGCAAGGCGCGTGCAGTTCCCTGACTTTTCTCAGTTCGCCACGCTTCTTCTTAGCCATGTATTCCTCATCCGAATACGCGGTTTCACGCTGGAATTCGTCGCGCATGGTCTCGGTCGCGAGCCCGTGGAACCTTGTCACACGATCAATCAACGCCTCCGGAATGGTGCCAAGGGCCGCGCTGTTGATGCTGAGGCTGTAGTTGACGGAATCTTGAATGATGCCCTCCCCGCTAAATTGCAATGCGGGCCATATGGTTTCGAACCAGGCCGAAATCGCGTCTGACTCGGACTGGGGAACGGCATCGGCCGGATTGTGCTGCGCAGCTGAACGGAAAAGGCCTTGCGCGTGCTGGCGCCAATCCATCAGTTTCTGCTGTTTTGAAGCCTCATCCAGATTGGCCAGATCGCTGGAGCGACGGATCCTATAGTCCTGAAGCTCTTCCAGTGCCTTCGCCGCGAGAATCTGAACGGCACCCCAATCGTGCGGGAAATTGGGGAATGGGCGCGTCCATGGATCCCAACTTGGGGTCGCGTCACGCCGAACGGCTCCAACCGAATTGGCCTGAGCCTTGAGCAAAATTTCGCTCATGCCGCACTTGTCATTCCAAAACCAATCGCCGTCTGTACCGCCGTGCCCGGACGCAGTCGGCTCGGAACGGGGATATTCAATGGCAACGGGCTCGAAGGTCCACCGTGTGAACTGCGAAGGCAGATAGGCCTCCCAATCATCGATATGCGGAGTGATATTGGGAAGGAGATCACCACCTGAGAATGGCCCCAATGTTGCGGGGGCCTCCGCTTCCTGCCACCCATCCGGCAGGCCCGGGGCATGGATGATGCACGCATCAAAAGGCGCATTCTCGATATAGTCGATAAAACAGTACAAAACACCGTCACGCGGCAACAGACCGGTCGCGTCCTGTTGCGCCAGAAGCCGACAATCCCATTGCATCAGGAAATGGAGCGGTCTGCCGGGATCCTCCTTTGAAACCGGCCAGACAAATCCCGGCGCAACCGTTGGCCTGCCCCCGCAATAGGAGAGCCAGCCTTGCGCTTTAGGGCGCGAATGTTCTGCAAAGACAATGGGATGATAGCGCGCTTCACCGATGCCGGGCAGCGGCGTCTTCTCATTGGCGCGCGCATCGCGCAAAGAATCCATCCGCTGGATCTCCGTCCGCATGGCTGCCGCCAATTGCATCGCCAGTTCGCGGTCCTCTGGGTTGAGGGCTGCATGGTCTTCAACGCTGCCACTCTGTTCGCTGCGGGCCGCCCGCCGGGCAATCGACTCCAGCCGACCTTCTGACAAGACAGACTCTGGCGCGCTTTTGAGAGTGGGTGTTGTGCGGCGCTTTGTACTTCCCCGAGCCGGCCAGAGCCCTATGGCAAGCGAAGCGATCACGGAGCTCCCCATCAAAATACCGATGGCTCCTGCGGAACCAAATGACTCAACAAGGGGTTTAACCAGAGAATAAAAGAACCGCGCCTTGGACGGCATTTGCGAACCTCTTCCGGCCAGAAGGATCAAGGCAGAGAATGCTGTTGCCATGATCGGTAGCCAGACAAGAATTTTGAAACGGGGTGCCATGATAATCCTCGCAGATGCCGCTATGAAATACTCTAAGGCAGGATCCTCACGATTTAATTAAATCCGGCATGAATCAGACAATTCGACAAGGTCAGCATGGAATTTGATCTGTTTACTCCAAAGATGCGCTGATTGCCCTGATTGCAGTTTTGCCGCCGCTTGAATGTCAATCTGCTCCAGTTCCCGACACAGACTGGATCCATCCAGACAGTGCGAAGGGCGGTTATGCCTGTGCCGACTAGGCGCGGCATCGCTTCGAAATCTTTTTGACAAGCGTTTGCAGTGCGCTTATCAACATGCCATAGATAAATGCGCATATGGGCGCTGCAAAGGGAGATGGATGCATGGTCAAGTCAGTCGGAATTCGCTTTGGCGTGCGCGCGGCCAGCCTGTTGTTGGGCGCGACGATGCTGATCCAACCGGGGCAGGTGCTCGCGCAATCGGCTGCGGGTGACGAGGTTGCGGCGGACGAAATTCTCGTCACGGCGCGCCGGAAGGAGGAGCGACTGCAAGATGTGCCAGTGGCCATCACCGCGCTGACCGGCGAAGCGCTGGAAGGCTATAACGTCACGTCAGTGGGCGATATTGCGACTTTTGTGCCGAGCATGGTGGTGGGCCGTCAGGTCACCGGCTCTTCGGCAAGCATCTTCCTGCGCGGGGTCGGCTCCAGTTCGTTGAGCGCGGGCTTTGATCAGTCGGTCTCGTTCAACATTGATGGTCTGGCACTGAGCCGCGGCCGCGAAATCGCCTTTGCCCAATATGATGTGGCGAGCGTGGAAGTGCTGAAAGGCCCGCAGTCGCTCTATTTTGGCCGCAACACGACCGGCGGTCTGATCTCGATCCGCACCAATAATCCTGGTGATGAACTCGAAGTGCGCGGCAAGATCGGCTATGGCTTTGAAGCGCATGACAAATATGCCGAAGCCGTGCTTTCTGCTCCGCTGTCTGACACGCTGGGCGCGCGGCTTGCGCTGCGCTGGAATGATTCGCGCGGGTCGCTGGTCAATACCGCTGGCCCTGCGACGGACACCGCAACGGGCCTCGCCCGCACGCCGCAATCGCGCTACCGCGATCCGACGAACACCCTGTCTGGCCGCCTGACGCTCAAATTCGATCCGACGGACAATCTGAGCTTCCTGCTCAAGGGCGGCTACACCCACTATGAAGATGATGGCGCAGGCAGCCTGTATGAGCGCAAATGCGGTGGCGGGCGCACCACGCCCTTGGCCACGGGCGGCGTCACAAACAGCTTTGCCGATTGCGCCGTGAATGGCCGCGCCGATCACAACGCCAGCAACGTGGCGTTTGTGGAGAATTTCCGATACGCCCGCGGCGGCAAGCTGTTCACCGATCTTGACAGCTATTTCACCGTGCTGACGAGTGAGCTTGATACCGACACGTTCGATATCACCTCCATCACAGGCTATTCGCATTTCAAGCAGACTGACTTCAACGATTTTGTCGGCGCGATCCGCAACGTTGCCGTGTCTCAACTCGCCAAATTCAGCCAGTTCAGCCAGGAAGTGCGCATCGCGTCCGATTTTGAAGGGCCGATCAACTTCACTGTGGGCGGCTATTTTTCGGATTCGAACTTCGTCTTCAACACCGACAGCCACAATGTGAATTTCGGCTATGATGCGGTGCGCAAGACCTATGTCTCCTTCTCGCGAGACAATGGCTTTGACGCCAAGAGCTTCTCCGTCTTTGGGCAAGCGAGCTGGGCCATCATGCCGACACTCGAACTTTCGGGCGGTGCGCGCCTTTCGCATGACAAGCGCGATTCCTACCAGCAATCGCTGCCGGGAGCCGTCACGGCAGCGAACGGGGCCTTCCCGCAGAACCGGCGCTTCGATGATCATTTCGACGATACGGACCTTTCGCCCGAAGTGACGCTGTCCTGGAAACCTTCGCGCGATGTCACGATCTACGGCGCCTACAAGCAGGGCTATAAGTCGGGCGGCTTCAATCTGAGCCAGACGATCACGGCGGCGGCCAGCCTGCGCGCGGGCCAGTTCAAGAGCGAGACCGCCGAAGGCTATGAAGTGGGTGCGCACGCTGTTCTCATGGATCGCCAGCTGCGCATCAACGCGGCCGTCTATGATTATGACTATAACGATCTTCAGGTGCAGTTCTTCGATCCGATCAGCACCGGGCAGATCGTGGCCAATGCCGGCGCACTCAACACCAAGGGGTTTGAGCTGGACTTCAACTTCAGCCCCAACGCGCTTCAGGGTTTCAGCCTGCGCGGGGCTTATGCCTATAACAAAGCGAAGTACAAAAACTTCATTGGCCAATGCTATGGCGGGCAGACGCCTGTCGGAGGCTGCAACCTGCAACCCAATGCGGCGGGCACGGTTTTCAACGGCCAGCTGTATAGCGGCCGGATTGCGCCCAAAGCGCCCAAAAATGCCTGGCAGCTGGGCGGCAGCTATGAAGTGCCGATGGGCGGAATGAAGGCGGGCTTGTCTGTCGATCTCAACCACAGCTCCAGCTATAACTATACAGACGTTCTGATCCCGGAAGCCGTGCAGAAGGCCTTCACGCGCATTGATGGCTCGATCACGCTGGGGGCCGAGGATGACAAGTGGAAGCTCGCGCTCATCGGTCGCAACCTGACGAACGAATATATCGTCACCTCCGCCAATGAATTCCCGTTCACCGGCGGCAGTGGCACGGGCACGGCAGCGGGCATCAAGTCTGATCTGAACACGATTGTCGAGCGCCCGCGCGAAGTGGCGCTGGAGCTTTCGATCAAGTTCTGACGAATAGGGGAAGGGCGGGCTTCAGGCCCGCCCGATCTCTACTGCCACTCCGGTCAGATGCGCCATGTTGCTCAGCGGCTCATGGCTGTCTGGCCCGGTGGGCATCAGCGCATTGACATTGACACCGGGAGCCGCGTGCGCGCGAGAGATGCCCGGGGCCTGGGCGTGACCATAGCCATGCGACATCGCCACCACACCGCGCCGCAGCGTTTCATCGAGCCTCACCGGGGATTGCACCGCGCCATAGCGGTTTGAAACCGTCGCCATATCGCCCTCTGCCAGCCCCAGCCGCGCGGCATCGTCCGGATGGATATGCAGCGGATTGAGGGCATGGGCCGGGCGTTTAAGTGCCGCCATGTTCGCCAGATTGCTGTTGTGCATATAGTTGGTGCGCAGCGAGATGAGCTTGAACACGTCCTCTCCCTCCGCCGCCAGCTCGTCAAAGATGCGTGCGCAGCGGACGATGGCCTCTGCAAACGCGTCCGGGCAGCAATCCACCTTGCCGTCCTCATGGCAGACCACGCTTTCGTAAAACGCCTCTCGCTCCGGCTGCGGCAACAATGCGGACTGGCCGGGCTGTGCGCGGATCTCCTCCAGCGTCAGCCCGATGCGAGCGGCAATCTTGCGCGCGCGGCCCAGCATGTCGGGCGCGTCACCATCGAGCGCGCTGGGCAGCCCCAATTCCTGCTGGAGCCGCGAGATGATCCACCAATCATCGCGCCGTTCATGCTGCGGCGGAACCACGGCTTCCACCGATTGCAAGAAGGGCTGCGGCTGCATGGCATTGGCAGACAGGTTGCACTCCGCCCGCTCCAGCCAGTCCGCTGCGGGCAGGACATAATCGGCATATTCGCCGGTCGCGTTGCGAAACAGATCGACCTGCACCATCAGATCAAGCCTAGGCAGCGCCGCACGGAGCTTGGCTTCCCCCGGCATCGAAAGCAGCGGATTGCCAGACAGCACAATCAGCGCGCGGATGGGGCTGGCCGCCTGCGCGATCAGCTCTCCGAGTGCATAGCCAGGCAGGGAACCGCCCACGACGTTGATCGGTCCATCATCCGTTTCCACGATTTGCGGCTCTGATGGCCGCACCGCGCGGGCATTGGGATAGAAGCCCTTGGCGTAATAATCACCACCTTTGCGCCCCAGATTGCCGGTGACAAAGCTCAGCATCAGCAGCAGCCAATAAGCCAAAGTGCCTTGCCGCCCCTGATTGATGCCCGTTGCCATATAGACCGCCGCGCTCGGCGCATCGGCATAGTCACGGGCGATGGAGCGGATCGTCTCAGTGTCAATGCCGGTTACACCCGCGACCCGCTCCGGCGGATAATCGGCGATGAAAGCCCTCAGTCCCTCAAGATTGCGGCCATGTCGCGCGATGTGCTTTTCGTTGAAGCGCCCGGTGCGATCCAGTTCGTGAAGCAGCGCGGCCAGCAGATACACATCGCTATCCGGCTTGATCAGCGTCACCTCTCCGGTCGTATCATTGGCAGATTCGATGCGGCGGGGGTTGATGAACCGCACTGTGCCGCCACGCGCCTTGATGTCCTGCAAAACAGACAAGGGTCGGTGCAACGATGTATAGGTCCAGTGCGAAATTTTGGGATTGCCGCCCAAGCACAGAAGATACTGCGTGTTGGCAAAATCGGGGATGGGGAAGAGGTTGAGCGTGCCGAATATCGCCTCGGTCGCGGCGGGCTTGTTTGCGGTGTCCTGCGTGCCCGCGTTGAAATTGCGCCGCGTTCCGATCTGCTGGCCCATCGAAGCGGCAAGCGGAAAGGCATTGCTGTTGAGGCTGACCGGATTGCCGAAATAGACCGCAATCGCATCCGGCCCATGTTCGTCGCGAATCGCGCGAAGGCGCGTGCCAATGTCTGAGAGCGCCGCATCCCAATCCACCCGTTCGAACTGCCCCGGCATCACGCTGCGCGGATTGGTGCGGCGGATGGGGAAATTCACGCGGTCCGGATCATCATGGATTTGCAGGAAGCCCAGCCCCTTGTGGCAGGCAAAGCCCTTGGAAACGGGATGCTCGCGGTCTGGCTCCAGCTTGGTCACGCGCCCGGCTTCCACCGTTGCCACCATCGGGCAAAGCGGCTCACAGATGCGGCAGAAGGTGCGGGTGCGGGTCATGCTGCAAATAGCCGCTGTGCACCCTCCGGCACCTGCGGGAACATCTTGCGCAGCGTGGGTTTGGAGACTTTGCCAGAGAGCGTGCGCGGCAGCGCTTCGGTGAGGCACACCATCGATTTGGGCCGCTTGAACTTGGCGAGCGCTTCTGCGCCTTCTGCTTCGATGGCCCGCGCCAGACCCGCTTCGTCGCTGACGCCGCTTGCCACGATCATCGGCACTTCGCCCCAATCCTTGTCCGGCACGCCAATCACCGCCAGTTCGCGGAAGCCCGGAACGCCCGCCAGCGCCTTTTCAATCTCTGCCGGATAGACGTTGATCCCGCCTGAAATCAGCATGTCTTTGGCGCGATCCATGATTTTGACGAAGCCTTCCTCGTCCATCATCCCCACATCGCCGGTGCGCAGCCAGCCGTCCACGATGGTTTCCGCCGTGACTTCGGGTTTGCGCCAATAGCCTTGCATGACATGGGGGCCTTTGACCATGATCTCGCCCGTCTCGCCCAGCGGCAACGTGTTGCCCGCGTGATCGCCAATTCGGAATTCGGTGCCCATGATCGCGCGCCCGGCCCAGCCGATGCGGCGCATCGCATCCTCGCTGTGCATCGTGCCGACCAAGCCAGAAGCTTCAGTAAGGCCATAGGACTGGATCATCGCAATCCCCTTGGCCTTGTACGCTTCGATCAGATCGACGCTGACCGGCGCCCCCCCTGCCGCCGCCGAAATCATCCAGGAGAGATCGGCGCGCTCAAAATCAGGAGACCGCATCAGCCGCTCCCAGATGACGGGAACTGTGGTCGCCACGCTGACGCGGTGCTTCTCGATCACGCGCAGATAGCGATCAATGTCGAAATCGCTTTCGAGCACCATCGTCCCGCCCGCATTGACGGTGAACTGGATGAAGCAGCTGATCAGCGCGCCGGTGAAGACATAGGGCACCGCGACCATGATCTTGTCGCGCCAGGTCAGCCCCTCGGCAATGTTCTTGGCCATGCCCGGATAGATCGCCCCGCCATGGGTGAGCAGCGCGCCCTTTTGCTGACCGGTCGTGCCCGATGTGTAGCAGATGAAGCCGGGATCAGAGAGCGCGATGGCTTCCTGCGGCGCGGGGCCACTTTCCAGCTCCAGATCGGCAAAGGGCAGTGCATCGCCCGAGCCCAGCACATAGACGGCAAAGGGCAGGGTCCGCTTGGCCGCCTCCAGCTGCGCCAGATGCGCGGCTTCGGTGACGACGAGCGTGCAATCGGCATCCTCCAGCAGCGGCACCAGCTCTGGCCCGGTCAGGCGGAAATTGAGCGGCACGAAGATCGCACCCAGCTTGAGCGTTGCAATCGTGACGAGCGGCGCTTCCACCCGGTTGGTGAGCAGTAGCCCCACCCGGTCGCCCTTGCCGACGCCCGCTGCCCGCAGGCCGCGCGCAATCGCATCCGACCGCGCGTCGAGTTCGGCCCAACTCATATGCAGATCATCATGGATGATCGCGCTATGCCCCGGCCGCCACCGCGCCCAATAGCGCACCAGTTCTGCGATGTTCATGCCAACTCCTCACTCTTCATATTCTCCCCATCGTCTTGCGATGGGGAGGTGGCATCGCGCAGCGATGACGGAGGGGTATTGGCACCTGCGCTGGCCCCTCCACCATCCTTCGGATGGTCCCCCTCCCCTTCGCAGGACGAAGGGGAGGATCATTTAATCGTTCAACCAGTCATCCAGAACCGCATCCTGATCGCGTCCCGCCGTTGGGGCGAGCGCGGGGGCGAATTCCTGATCGGGCGTCTTGATCGGCGTGCCTGTCAGCCGCAATTCGCCTTTGCCTGGCAGATCCACCGCATAGACATTGTGGCGCGCAAGGAAGTGCGGATCAGTCACCAGAGTCTCGCGGCTATTGGCAGCCCCGGCAGGCACATCATGCAGCCCGAACAACGCCATCCAGTCCGCAAAAGGCCGCGTGGCGAACAGCGTCACCAGTTCGCGATGCACGTCTTCATCCGCCTCATTCACATCGCGCCCATCAGCGTAGAGCGCCGCCAGATCGGGCCGCTCAACTGCTGCGCAGAAGCGGTCCCAGAATTTGGGGCTGAGCGCCTGAAAGAAGATGCCCCGCCCGTCGCTACATTCATACCGGCACAGGCGCGGCCAATGCGCCTGCTTGCCGCGCCCGCCCAGAAAACCGGGGCGATCAAAGCATTGATCGGGGTTGAGCGCGGCATCCACCACATCGGGCAGCCAGTGTGCGGCGCAATCTGCAGCGGCGACTTCGACCAATGCGCCTTCCCCCGTTGCCCGTGCGCGGGTGAGCGCGGAGAGCGTGCCGATGGCGGCATAAAGCCCCATCGCGTGCATCCCCACCGGCGTCGCCGCGCTCTTCACCCGCTCTTCCTTGGTCAGGGCATAGGGATTGATCGAGGAGAGCGCGCCGAACGCATCGAAGCTCGGCCCGTGCGAGCCCATTTCGGCATAGGGACCATAGCGCCCCAGCCCCGAAATCGAGCAGAAGATGATAGCCGGATTGACCGCCTTCAGGGCCTCAAAGCCCAGCCCCAGCCGGTCGAGAATGCCTGCGCGCATCCCCTCAATTACGATCTCTGCCTTGGCAGCGAGTTGTAAGAAGGTCGTGCGGCCGTCATCCGATTTCAGATCGAGCTGGACGCTGCGCTTGCCCCGGTTCCAGCGCAGGTGGAGCAGGCTTTCACCGTTCGGGCTGCCCATCGCCGGATTGCCCGCGTAGCGCACGCCGTCTCCAACCGCATCTTCCACTTTGACGACATCCGCGCCCATATCGGCCAGATAACCGCCCAGACTCGATGGCCCGAGCGCCGCGACTTCGAGCACGCGGACGCCTTTCAGGAAATCATAGCCGCTCATGCTGCGAGCGTTTCCATCTCCTTGGCCAACTGGCGGTGCAGATGCTGGCATGGTGCCTCCATCCGGCCATAGAGGAAATCGCCAACCGGGTGTGCGTTCGCATTCGCCTGAATGGTTTCCTCCATCGGGAAATCCTCTTCAAACGCGGCCTGTTCGAGGATCGACCAGCTCTTGTCGATCTGCGCGGCGCGCTCATCATTCAGCAGATCGCGGTCGATCAGGAAGCGGATATGAACATGGCAGCGCGCCGGATCGGTCAAATGCGGCCAGACGTTCCAGAATTCCAGATGTGTCGGCGTCGGGATCATGCAGACATTGGGGAAGACCACGAAATTGCCGGACATGAAGCGGAAATCCTCCGGCTCTTCAGTGCCCGCCTTCACCTTGTCCGAAAGGCGCTTATAGGCTGACCAGGAGCGGCCATGCCTGCCGAAATCCTCCCACAGGGCAGAGCCGGTTTCGATCCGCTTGCCCACGCCGCGCGGGTGGAGGAATTGCGGGTGGAGAATGTCGATCGCGCCATCCATCACCAGCTTCCAGTTCATTGCGGCGTCGAGCCTTTTCTCCATGTAGATGACCGTGCGGTCCGCGCCATAGCTGCCCAACCGCGCATCGGCCTTGCCGAGATAGTCCGCCATCGAGCGCGCGGCGTTTCCGGAGAAATCCACCCAGATCATGCCGTGCCGCTCTTCAGCGACAAGGCGCTTGAGGTTGCGGCAGCTCTTGTCGATCTCGCCCAGTTGCGCCTCGAACGGGATGCCGCGCAAGGCTCCATCGCTCTCAAAACTCCAGCCATGATAGGCGCAGACGAAGAAGGGCTTCTTCCCGCTTTCGGCCTGCTCGACCTTGCCGCCACGATGGCTGCACATGTTGCGGAAGGCGGCGACCGTTCCATCCTTCTGGCGGGCGATCAGGATCGGTGCGCCCAATATGTCGCGCGTCACAAAGCTGCCCGGCTCAGGCAGTTCGCTCGACATGGCGGCAACGAGCGGCTGGTTGCGGAATACCGCCAGCTCCTTTTTCAGATGCTCCGCGCAGGTGAAATTGGAGACCGGCACATTGAGCACCGCGTCCGCCAGATCGGTGGTGCCGTTGCGGAGATGGGTGACAAGGCGATCATAAACGCCGTCCATCATGATGCTCATAAAACGCTCTCCTGTCGTGCGTAAATCTATAGTGTGTTAATTAACGTTTTTGGCCAAGAGTCAAGCCTGTTTGGTGCCCGCAAACTCTGCTACCCGCTCGCCGATCATGATCGCGGTCGCATTCGTGTTGACGCGCGGGAGGAGGGGGATGACCGAGGCATCGGCCACACGCAGCCCCTGCACGCCGCGCACGTCCAAAGTTGGCGTGACCACCGAAGCCGCATCGCCCCCCATGCGACAGGTGCCAACCGGGTGATAGCTGATGCCGGTCCGTGCGCGGACATACTCCGTCCATGCCGCATCATCATCCGGAATGGGCGACGGCGTGCGATCCGCCTTAACGAACGCCGCCAGCGCAGGAACTTTGAATAGCCCCTCAATCAGGCGGCAGGCGTCCACCAAAGTCGCCACATCGCGCGCATCGCCGAGCAATTGATGGCGGATGACGGGCAGCGTTGCGGGGTCCGCGCTGACCAACTCCACGGCCCCCCGGCTGAAGGGATTGCCGACCGAAGCGCCGATGGTCATCACAGGCTCTTTGGGCATGGCGGCGGTTGCGGCGCTCTCCGCATCGGGCTCCAGATCATAGCCGACGGGGTAGAAATGGAGTTGCAGATCGGGCTGCTCCAGTCCGTCCTGAGACCGTGCGAGCGCCATTGCCTGCACGGCGGGCGTCGCCATTGGCCCCTTGCCGCGCAACAGATAAGTCAGCAGCGATTCGGCGAGGTGCCAGGGCTTCATCCGGCTGTTATAGGTGTGGACGGTCGCGAACTTGTTGATGGCGATGGTGGGATGCTCTTGCAGGTTGCGCCCCACATCGGGCGCATCCTGCACCACAGTTATGCCCAGCGCCTTGAGCGCCTCTGCAAGGCCAATGCCAGACCGCATCAGCAAGGCGGGCGAGCCCATCGCCCCGGCAGACACGATCACCTCGCGCGCGGCAGCAAAGCGGCGGCGCTCGCCCTTCACCTGCGCCTCGACCGCCACAGCGCGCGAGCCGTCAAACACGATCCGCTCAACCAGCGCGCCGGTGATGATCTCCAGATTGTGCCGCTGCGCCGCGCTCTTCAAAAATGCCTCCGCCGTGCTGCTGCGTTTCGATTTGCGCTGCGTGGTGAGCGTGGCAAACGCGCCCTCGGCTCTCCCGTCACAATAATCATCGAGCACCGGCAAGCCGCTCTGCCCGCACGCTTGCAGGAAGGCCCCAGTCAGCGGATGCGGATCCGCCATTGGTTCAACACTCAGCGGCCCGTGCGCACCATGGCTCTGGCTCTCTCCGCCCGCAAAGCCCTCGCTGCGCCGGAAATAGGGCAGGCACTCATCAAAGGACCAGCCGGTGCAGCCTGCATCGACCCAGCGCTGATGATCGGCGCGCGTGCCGCGAATATAGACGAGCCCGTTGATCGCGCTCGATCCACCCAGCATCTTGCCCGCCGACCAGAGGAAGCGGCGGCCCTGAATGGAAGGATCAGGCTCCTGCGCATAGCACCAGTCGAACCTGGGATCGGTCAGCATCTTCGCGAACCCGGCAGGCATGGAGACGAGGAAACTGTCTGAAGGTCCGCCTGCTTCGAGCATCAGCACCCGATTGGCCGGGTTTTCGCTCAGCCGCGCTGCCGCCACTGCCCCCGCGCTGCCGCCGCCGACAATGATGAAGTCCGCTTCGTCCATCCCGCTCTCCCTCTCCGACAAGACTAAGGGCGCTTGCATATCTATGGCAAGTAGATAATATCGCCCGATGACATCTAGTGCCCATCTCGAAGCATTGTTTGGTATTGCCGGAAAACGGGCGCTCGTGACGGGCGCGACCTCGGGCATCGGCAAGTTGATCGCGCAAGGGCTGACCGCAGCCGGAGTGGAGGTGTGGACGGTCGCGCGGAATCCCGGCCCCGACGCGTCAGACCGCGACATTGCCGCCGATGTCGCAACCGACGAGGGGCTGGCCGCAATCACGGCGGCACTGGGAGACCGACCGCTTCACATCCTCGTCAACAATGCCGGGACCAATGTGGATACACCGCTGGAAGGAAACGGGCGGGAAGGCTTTTCCGAGGTTCTGGGCCTGAACCTGACAGCGCCGTTCGTGCTGATCCAGGCCTTGCTGCCCAATCTCGACAAGGCGGCCACGCGCACTGATCCGGCGCGCGTCATCAACATCACATCGGTCGCCGCGCTCGATCCCGGCGGTCTGCCTAACTATTCCTATGGCGCGAGCAAGGCCGGACTGGCCATGATGACCCGGCACGTCGCCCGCCACCTCGCCAAGCGCAACATCACCTGCAACGCCATTGCACCGGGCCTTTTCCCCTCACGCCTGAGCGAGCAGTTCATGGATTTCAAGCCGGGCGATCCGCCGCCGCCCGGCTGGGCCTCACCCATAGGCGCGCGCACTGGCGAAATGGAGGATATTGCGGGGGCCGTCATCTATCTGAGTTCCCGTGCTGGCGCGTGGATCTCCGGCATCCAGCTGCCCGTGAGTGGCGGCGCTGCGACGATCAAATCGACCTGAGACGCGCGCCGCTTGCATATCTATACTAAATAGATAATCTCTCTCCCTGAGAGGAGAGCGCATATGGGCTTCACGATCGTGCCAGGGGCAGATGGCGAGCACATCACCTATTGCCGCATTTGCGAAGCGCTGTGCGGCATGGTCGCCACGGTAGAGCAGGGGCGCATCACCCGGATCAGGTCAGACAAGGATAATCCCCATTCTCGCGGCCATATCTGCGTGAAAGGCCCTGCGCTCGCGGAACTGGCCTATGATGAAGACCGCATCACCCGCCCAATGAAGCGAATAGGGGCCGCCGGAGAGTTCACGCCGGTCTCTTGGGACGAAGCGCTCGATGATATTGCCGCGCGCCTGTCCGCCATCATCAACACGCACGGGGCTGAGGCTTTCGCCATGAACACCGGCAATCCGCCGAGCATGGGCTGGCCGAGTGCGATGGGCAACGCGCTGTTCCAGCAGGCAATGGGCTGCACGCGGCTCTATTCGCCCTCTTCGGAGGATATTTCGACGCCGGTGCTCGCCACCGAGCTGATGTTTGGCACCCACGCCTTCGTCTTCCCCGATCTGGCGGCGTGCGATCATCTGCTGATCTTCGGCTCCAACCCGCTCGTTAGCCATGGCTCGCTGCTGATCGCCCCGCGCTTCAAGGCGGATATGGATGCCATTGCCGCGCGGGGAAGGGTGATTGTGATTGATCCGCGCCGCAGCGAAACCGCGCGCAAGTTTGAACATGTCTCGATCATGCCGGAAGGCGATGTGTGGTTGCTGGCCGCGATGCTTTCCGTCATTCGCGCGGAAGGGCTAGATGCGGCTGACTTTGTGGCAGACCAGTGCAGCGGCTGGCCGGAGCTGACTGCGGCGCTCGCCACGATTACGCCAGAGCAGGCAGCCCCTCTGTGCGGGATTGACGCCAGCACCATCCGCAGCCTCGCGCGCGATTTCGCCGAAGCACCCCGCGCCGCCGCAATGGGACGCATCGGCATCTGCCGGGGGCAATATTCCACGCTGACCAACTTTCTGCTCCACGCCCTCAATGTTGTGTGCGGGCGCTTCCATGCCGAAGGGGGCATTGGCTGGGGCCATGGCGGCAGCGCGACCGATGAGCCTTTCCGGGGCATCTCGCCACTGGCGGCACGCGGCGGCGTTCCCTCGCGCGTCAGCGGCATACCTAGCGTTTGGGGTGCGCAATCGAGCCTGACCTTTCTGGAGGAGATGATCACCCCCGGCCCCGGCCAGATCAGGGCATTGCTGCTCAGCGGGGCCAATCCGGTGATGTCCATGCCCAACGGCCCGGCGCTGCCACAGGGCTTTGCGCTTCTCGACCTGATGGTGTCGCTCGATCTCTACATGAATGAAAGCAACGCGCACGCGCATTACATCCTGCCCGTCACCACCGCGCTGGAGCGGGCGGACATCAACCAGTTCTTTATGAACCATATGGTGCGCCCGTTCGCCCAGCATGTTGCCGCTGTGATCCCGCCCTTAGGTGATGCCCGGATGGAGTTCGACATTTTGCGTGATCTCGCCGCCCGCATGGGCCGCGACGCGCCGTTCGGCAACATGACGCCATTCGACATGGCCGATGCCGCTTTGAAGGCGGGCGTCGAAGGTCTGTCACTGGAAGCGATCAAGGCGCATCCCCACGGGCTGATGATCGAACGCGGGCGCTGGGCGTTCGACTGGAAGACTCGCATGGGCCATGCAGACGGGCGCATCCGGCTCTACCCGGCACTGATTGCGGAGGAAATTGCGCGGCTGCTCTCTGCCCCGCCGCGCAATCCGGATGCGCTGCGCCTGATCAACCTGCGAAGGCTCAAGTCCATCAACAGCTGGATGAACAATGTGGACGGGCTGGCCCGCAGTAATGATCCCGCCCTGCTAATCCACCCGCACGATGCCGCCGCGCGCGGCGTGCAGGACGGCGCTACTGCCTCGCTCCGCAGTGCATGGGGGGAGATTGAGGTGCAGGCGCGGATTACGGACGAAGTGCGGCCCGGTTGTGTCGCTTATCCGCACGGGCGCGGCAATGAAGGCGGATGGACGCGCGCGGCAGCCCGGCCCGGCGCGAACCTCAACCGCATCACGCCCAACACCCCCGACATGGCGGAACCGGCCTCTGGTATGAGTTGGCTGGAAGGGTTTGATGTTGAGGTGGTGGCGCTATGAAGACCGGATTTCTCGCACAAGACGAGCGCTTGCACGAAGAGGCGATGGCGGCGACCGGTCTCTCCGATTTTGGCGACCCCACCTATCGCGAAGGCTTGCGGCAATTGCTCGCTGCCCGCGATGCGAGCGGGGTCAACTATCCGCATGACGGCGAGACGATCCTTGGCCCGATCCGGCAGACGCTTGCCACCCGATTGGTCACGCTGGAGCGGATCAAGCAGGCAGGCGCGCTTCCGCCCGTTACAGCGCCGATTTTCGTCCTCGGCCTGCCGCGCACCGGCACCACCGCGATGCAGCGGCTGCTTATGGCCGATCCCCGCCATCAAGGGCTTGAATATTGGCTGGGGGAAAAGCCCAAGCCCCGCCCCCCGCGCGCGGACTGGGCCGTCGATCCTGATTTCGTCGCCTGTCGCGAGGCCGTGTCGGCGATGGCCGAAGCCGCGCCCGTGGTGCTCAAACTGCATCCCATGGCGGCAGACCAGGGCGAGGAATGCCGTCTGGTGATGGAGCAGAGTTTCGGCCACTCCTCCTTCAGCCTTGTGGCGCCGCTCCGCCCCTATCAGGACTGGCTTTTCGCGGCGGACCTTGCGCCGCACTATCAGCATTTCAAACGCGTGCTCGGCCTGATTGGCGCGAACGATCCGGGCAAGCGCTGGGTGCTCAAATGCCCGCACCATGCCCCGCAGGTGGAGAGCCTGCTGCGCGTCTTTCCCGATGCCCGGATCATCCTGATGCACCGCCCGGTCGAAGAGCTGATCCCCAGCGTATCCCAGCTGGCGGATGCGTTCCTCGCGCTGGTCGAAGGCCCCGGCGTGGATATGGTCGCTCGCGCGGCATTGATCGCCGAAAATCTGGACCTGACGCTGCGGAGACTGCTTGCCGCGCGCGAGGCTCATCAGGCGCAGGTGTTTGATCTGACGATGAAGCGTTTTGTCGCCGATCCGCTGGCCGCCGTGGAATCCGCCTATGCGCATTTCGGCATCGCCATGGATGAGAGTCGCCGCGCTGCACTTACCGCGTGGGTCGCAGCCAACCATGGGGCAGGCCATGGCGCACCCGCGTCCGGCCCGCTGCCCTATGGTCTCAACCGGGACGCGCTGCGGGAACGCTTTCACTATTATCAGGGGCACGGCGATGGATGAGATCAATCCTGCGGACTTTTTTGCCGATTACAGCAAGCGCGATCATGAGATTGTCGATTATGCCTTTTATCGTTTCGACGCGCTGCCTTCGGTCGGGTTTCGCGGGCCGCCACTCGCACCTGACGTGCTGGAGAGCGGGGGTTACTGCACCGCAATTGGCGCAGCACAGACGCTGGGCGTCTATGCGCCAAGTCCCTTTCCCGCGCTCATCACCGAACGCACGGGCCTGCCCTGCCTCAATCTCGCGACCGGCGGCGCGACGGCGGCCTTCTTCGCCTGCCAGCCTGCCTTGATTGAAATCGCCAATCGGGGCCGGTTCGTCATCCTGCAAGTGATGACGGCCCGCGCGGAAGGCAATTCGCGGGCAGTGCCTGTGGGGCTCAACTTCATGCGCGACACACGGACCGGCGAAACCGAAATGAACGAGGCCTTCTGGCTGCGGATGCTCGCTGAAGATCGTGCCGCCGTACCGCAGTTGGTGCAGGAAAGCCTGCACAGCTGGCGCGCCTCCTATCAGCGGCTGATCGCGCAAATCCATGTGCCGATCATCCTGTTCGACTTTTCAACCAAGCCCGATGATGAAGTGACAGACTTCAACGCGACCACCCGCGATGAATTTGCGGCAGCTTTCCGCAGTTCGTGGATCGCGCTTCGATCGACGCCGTGGCGGGGCTCTGCGCGGATGTCGCCGCCTGCAAAAACGCGCCGGGGCTGCCCCATCCACTGATCAGCCCCTTTACCGGCGCTCCGGGGCAGGTCGATTTCGGGGCTATGAACAACACGATGGCGGAGGAAATTCACGCGACCAACGCCTATTATCCTTCGCCCGAGATGCACGAGGATGCCTTCGCCGCACTCGCTCCGCACATCACGCGGTTGACAGGCACCGCCCCGGCATGAAACGGCTACAGGGCATTTAGACAGGGGAAAATGATTGGGACGTCCCAGAAAACCGCTCATCTCGCGCGAGGCCGCAACACAGGCTGCGCTGGCGGTGATCGATGAAGAGGGGCTGGACGGCTTCAGTCTGGGCGCAGTTGCGCGGCAGATGGCGGTCAAGGCCCCCTCGCTCTATTATCATTTTCGCGACAAGGCGGAGATCCTGTCCGAAGTCGCGCGCTTCATCCTGCTCGACACCGGTTACCGTGACGATATGCCCGGCACCTGGGAGGAACGCACCATCGAGCTGTGCAAGGAAACCCGGCGCGCTTTGCTCAAACACCCCAATGCCGCGCCGCTGATCCTGCAATTCTTCCCGCGCCATTTGCTTCTGGATGCCTATGAACACGCCGTGGAAGGCTATCCGCGCACGCGAGAGCTCCACATGGCCATATTGGAGGGGATCGAGAAGCTCACCTTTGGTGACGCGCTGTTTGCCGCTGCGGCTCAGGCGCGGGGCCTGCCCGCCATGCCCGAGATCGACCCGGCGACTTATCCCAATCTGGCGGAATCGGTCGCGGCAAACCGGATGGATGATGAAGCGGTGTTCGTTGAAGCGCTGCGGATGTTCTTTGCCGGAGTTCGGGTGCGGACGGAGGGGTGAAATGTCGAGAGGGGGACACTGAACGTTTCCACCTCACCGTTCGTGCTGAGCTTGTCGAAGCACAGTCTTTCTCTGGTCATCAAGGCCTCAAGATAAGGCAGTCCTTCGACAAGCTCAGGACGAGCGGAGTTGGTTTCAATCCACCCCGAAAATCGCCGAGCTGATCGTGGGAGAACCCGGACCGCCTGCCAGCAAGCTGGTGCGCGCGCCCGGCACCGGGTTGGGGCTTTCCCCGCGCAGGCAGCGCACGGCTTCCACCGCCGTCACAA
>CALMZE010000051.1 GCA_937870585.1 uncultured Sphingomonadales bacterium
TGCGTCGATAATATCCACGGTCCAATCAACCTGCCATTCGCCCGCTGTGATCATCTGCGCCTGCGCGGCTGGCGTCATCGGACCGTGGATCATGAACATGTTGGGGAAACCCGCGACCATCGCGCCGAGATAGGTGGTCGCCCCTTCGGACCATTTTTCCGTGATCTTCAGTTGATTGACGCCCTGAATATCGATGCGGGTCAGCGCACCGGTTGCGGCATCGAAGCCTGTGGCCGTCACGATCGCATCCAGTTCATAGTCGCCCGCCGCCGTGCGCAGCCCGGTTTCGGTAAAGGCCTGAATCGGAGCGGCTTTGACATCCACCAGCGTCACATTGTCGCGGTTGAACATCTCGAAATAGCCATTGCCGATGCACAGCCGCTTGCCGCCAATCGGGTAGGATTTGGGGCAGAGCAGTTCGGCGGTTTCCGGGTCTTTCACGACGGTACGGATCTTGTCGCGCACGAATTCAGCCACATGGTCGTTGGCGGACGGATCAGTCATCACATCGCTGAAAGCAAAAAGCAGCTGGAACGCATTCTGGGAATTCCACGCTGTCTCCAATATCGACTGGCGCTGTTCTGGCGTCGCCTCATGCGCGGACATGGTGGGATATTCGATCAGCGATACGCCATAGGTGTCGAGCAATTCCTTGCGCCGCTCGGGATAATGCGCCTTCCAATCATTTTCGAATTCCGCATCCATCGGGCGGTTGCCAGAGGGCATACAATAGGCTGCCGTGCGCTGGAACACATGGAGATGCGCGGCCTGCTCGGCGATGAGCGGCATCGCCTGAATGCCGGTTGAGCCCGTGCCGATAAAGCCGACGCGCTGCCCGGTGAAATCCACGCCCTCGCGCGGCCAGGTCGCCGTGTGGTAAATCTTGCCCTTGAAGCTGTCCATGCCGGGCCAGGGCGGCGTGTTGGGGGCTGAGAGCGCGCCCGAGGCCGCAATGACATAGCGGCACGCAACATGATCGCCCTTGGCCGTGCGGACGTGCCACAGATTGGCGGCCTCATCAAAATGCAGGCTCGTCACCGGATTGGAGAAGCGGATGAAGTCGCGCAGCTTGAACCGGTCTGCCACATGATTGGCATAGCGCTCCAGATCGGGCTGGGCGGAAAAATATTCCGGCCACTTCCAATCCTGCTGCAAATCATTGTCGAATCCATAGCTATATTCGACACTCTTGATGTCCACGCGCGCGCCGGGATAGCGGTTCCAATACCAAGTACCGCCTACCCCATCACCCGATTCGAAGCAGACAAGGCTGTATTTCTCATGCAGCTTGTGGATCGCATAAAGCCCCGAAAATCCGGCCCCGATCACAACAATATCAACCGTCTCCATCGCCAGCATCCTCTCTTTGATTAGCCAGACGATAGCGTCCCGCTTTTCACAACGCATAACCCGTTTGGAGTATGTCACTCCAAAAGCAGGCGATGCGCCGATTTTGGACTGGTCAAGCACGACTGCTGCACTTACTCGCTGGATAAAGAACAGGAGAGATGGACATGACCGCATTGGTTGAACGCACAGACAGCGACGGCGTGGCAACGCTCACCATCAACCGACCGGACAAGCTCAATGCGCTGACCGTTGGCGTGTTCCGCGAACTGCGCGGCCATGTGGAAGCCTTGAAGTCAGACAGCAACATCGGCTGCGTCGTGCTGCGCGGCGCGGGCAAATGCTTCTCCGCCGGGCATGATCTGGCGGACATTGCGACAGGCGAGGCTGTCCCGTCGCGCGGCTGGCACAGCGAGACGCTGCGCCTGATGGAAAAGCTGCCCCAGCCCGTCATCGCCGCCGTGCATGGCCATTGCTACACCGGCGCGCTGGAAGTGGCGCTGGCCTGCGATTTCATCGTCGCAGCAGACAATGCCCGCTTTGGCGACACGCATTCCAAATGGGCGCTGACGCCCATCTGGGGGATGAGCCAGCGCCTGCCTCGCCGCGTCGGCATCGCCACAGCCAAGCGACTGATGTTCACCGCAGACATGATCGGCGCTGAAGAAGCCGTCCGCATCGGTCTGGCCGAATATTGCGTGCCAGCCGCCGATTTTGAAGCGGAGGTGGCCGCGCTCGCTGCGCGCATCACCGCCAATTCGGCCTTCTCCCACCGCGCCAACAAGCGGCTGCTCGATACCACCGATTCGATGCACCTTGATGGCGGGCTGCAATGGGAAGTGATGGAGTGCGAAGGCCATGGGCCGGACATGCACGATCGCATTGCCGCCTTCACTGGCGAGCGCGGCTGAGGATCATCAGATGGACATCACATTCGGCCCCGAACTCGAATCCTTCCGCGCCGAAGTCGCAGCGTTTCTTGACACCGCCCCCACGCCCGAAATCCGGGAGGCAGGCCGCAAGACGACGAGCGTCTTCGCGCCGTTCGAAAGCGTGATGGCGTGGCAGAAGATCCTCCACGCCAAAGGCTGGGTCGCGCGCCCGCTATGGCGGCACCGGCTGGTCGGTCGAGCAGCGCTATATCTTCGCTGAGGAATATTATGCGCGCGATCTGCCACCCTTGCTCCCCAATGGCTTGCAGATGGTCGGCCCGTTGCTGATCGATCTGGGCAGTGAGGAGCAGAAGGCCAAATATCTGCCGGGCATCCTTTCTGGCGAGGATTATTGGACGCAGGGCTATTCCGAGCCCAATGCAGGCTCTGATCTGGCCGCGCTCAGCTGTGCGGCGGTCGCAGACGGGGATGACTACATCATCAACGGCCAGAAAATCTGGACGACACTCGCCCACAAGGCCAATCGCATGTTCATGTTGGTGCGCACCAGCAGCGAAGGCAAGAAGCAACAGGGCATCACCTTTTTGCTGCTCGACCGCACCGATTATCCCGGCATGGAAATCCGCCCGATCATCGGGCTGGATGGAATTCCGGAACAATGCGAAGTCTTTTTCGACAATGTCCGCGTGCCGCAAACCGCGCGCGTCGGCGCAGAGAATGACGGGTGGAGCGTCGCCAAGGCTCTGCTCCGCCATGAACGCGGTGGCTCTGCGGGCAGCCCCGCCATGTATCGCAAGCTGGAGATGATCCGCGCCGCCGCCGAAGGCACGCCTTCGCCACATGGCGGGATGCTGGCGGATGATCCCGTGTTCCAGCGCGACATTGGCGAGCTGGAGGCCGAAATCGCATCCCATGCCGCGTTCGAGAAGCTGGTGATCAGTGGCCATCCGCTCGGCCATGATCCGGCCATGCCATCAATGAACAAGGTGATGAGCTCCGAACTCGCCCAGCGCGTCTCGGTGCTGATAACGCGCGTGGCGGGCACGGAGGCTCTGCCGCTCCAGCTTGAAGCGCTCAATGTCGGATCGAACAGCGCGGCTTTGGGCACTGAGCTCGAACTGGTCGCCATGCCCTATTACCTCAATTCGCGCGCCACCACGATCTACGCCGGGACCAATGAAGTCCAGCGCGACCTGATCGCCCGCACGCTGCCCGCCGCCTGACGCAAGGACATATTCGATGGATTTCAGCTTCACGCCCGAGCAGGAGATGCTCCGCGACAGCCTCGGCAAGCTCCTGGCGCAAACCTATGCGTTCGATCAGCGGCAGGCCCTGCTCAAGGCGGACGCGCCACGCTCCGAGCCCATCTGGCAGGCGCTCGCCGAAATGGGCCTGCTCGCCCTGCCCTTTGCCGAAGGTGAAGGCGGCCTGGGCGGCCAGCCGTCTGATCTCGTTGCGTGCGGGATGGTGATGGGACGCCATATCTTTGCCGAACCCTGGCTCGGTGCGATCATCCTCGGCGGCAAGGCGCTCGCCTTGGGCGGAGACCGCGCACAGACGCTGCTGACCGATGTGCTGGCAGGCAGCGCGCATGTCGCGCTCGCGCATGAGGAGCGGCACGGCATTGGCGCTGTTGCGCAGATGGCCACCACGCTGACGCTGGATGACGGCACACTGCGACTGTCTGGCGAAAAGAAGCTCGTGCTCGGCGGCGCAGATGCCACCGCGATGATCGTCTCCGGGCGTGCAGGTGACAAGCTGACGCTGGTCCGCGTTGATCCTGCCGCGCCGGGCGTGACAGTCACCGGCTATCGCATGATTGATGGTCGCCGCGCCGCCACCGTGCGGTTCGACGCTGTGGTCCTCGCGCCAGACGCCGTGCTGCGCGATGATGCCGAGGCCGCGCTCAACGCTGTAATCGATGACGCCCTGCTCACGCTCTCCGCCGAAGCCGTGGGGGCCATGAGCGCGCTGCTCGAAATGACAGGTGCCTATGCCGCCACGCGCAAACAGTTTGGCGTACCAATTGGCTCGTTTCAGGCGATGGCGCACCGGCTGGCCGACATGAAGATCGCCTGGGCCAAGGCGCAGGCGCTGTTGCTTTACACCACAGCCCTGATCGAAGCGGGCAAAGCCACGCCGCGCGATGTGGCGCTGCTCAAGGCGCAGATGGGCCGGCTGGGCCGCAGCGTCGGCGAAAGCGCGGTGCAGGTGCATGGCGGCATCGGCATGACCGACGAACTCGCCGTAGGCCATTATCTCAAGCGATTGCTCTGCATCGAAGCCATGCTCGGCAGCACCGATTATCACCTGCGCCGCGTCGGCGCGCGCTGATCAGGCGGTGGCTTGCGCCCAAGCGCGGGCCAGTTCATCCGCTGCGCCCGTGCCAAATACATAGCGGTCCGGGCGAACGAGCACGGCCTCTGCGCCGTGCCGGTCCAGCCACGTGGCAATCGCATCGCGGAACGGCGCAAGCGTCGCTTCGCCAAGCGCCGCGCGCGTGATCAGCCAATGGCCCGCGTCGAGCACGTCATCCAGCTTCGCGTCGCCAGTACAGGGTTGCGGGAAATAGCTGCCCGCGCCCGGTGATCCCGCAAGGATGATGCCTTCAGAAATGGGCGGATACTCAAGCGGCCCATCGGGAGCCTGCCCGGCCGCCCGCGCGGCGAGCATCTGCTGATCGCGCATCGCGGCGGCTGCCGGATCGGTGATGCACACTGTGCGGCCCATCATCACCGCCATCTCGATAGTGGCGCGCAGATTGGGTTCGCGTTCGGGCTGGTAGCTGTCGAGCAGGCCGTCGCTGGCACCGCCCCGCGTCACCGCCGCCAGCTTCCACGCCAGATTCGCCGCATCGCGCAGGCCTGAGCCCATGCCCTGTCCGGCAAAGGGTGGCGTCTGGTGCGCGGCATCGCCCGCCAGCATCACGCGGCCCTTGCGCCATTGTTCGGCAATGCGCGCGCGGAAGGTATAGACGGCCTTGCGCTCCAGCGTGACGGCCCCCTCCACATCCCAGGGCTTGAGCAATTCGGCTATAGAGGAATCGCTCGATACCACATACGGGTCTTCTCCCGGCAGGATCATGAATTCCCAGCGATGCCGACCCTCACCCATCAGGACGCAGGTGGTGGGCCGGGCCGGATCGCAAATCTGGATGTTCACATCGGGCAACCGGGCATAATCCTGCACGATGGTATCGATCACCAGCCACGGTTCTTCAAAGTTCAGATCATGCTGGCCGACCTCCAGAGCGTGCCGCACAGGACTGCGCGCGCCATCGGCACCGACCAGATAGCGTGTGCGGACGGTCTGCTCTCCATCAGGCGTGGAAAGTATGACAGAAATCCCGTCCACATCCTCCTGAAAAGACACGAATTCTGTGCAGTTCTTGAGCGTCGCACACGGCCAGCGCGCCAGTTCCTCGCGCAGCGCCTTTTCCACGCTTGGCTGGTGGATCATGTTCGCGCCCGGCCAGCCGCCGGGGCCAACCCTGTCCGTCCCTTCGAAACGCAGCAGAATCTGCCGGTCTGCCGTAAAGAAATCATAGCGGGCGGAGCGGCGGCTGGTGGCCATCACGGAATCGGCCACACCGGCTTCTTGCAGGATTCGCAGGATTTCATGATCGAGATGCGCCGCGCGGGGCAGCGGATAAATGTCCGCTTCCTTTTCTGCCACCATCACCGCCACTCCGGCGCGCGCGAGCAGCAGGGCCAACGTCACGCCAGTCGGCCCGCCGCCAACGATCAACACATCGCAATCAAACCCGTCTGCCATGGCCTCAAGCCTCCGTCTGCATCACGCCTTCAATGGCACCCAGTTCGTCAATCTCGCAGCGCACCACATCGCCCGCCTTGAGGAACTGGCGCGGGTCCATCGCTGCGCCGACGCCACCCGGCGTGCCGGTGAAGATCACATCGCCCGGCTCCAGCGTCATTGCCGCGGAGAGATGCTCAATCTGCTGCCAAATGTTGAAAACGAGATGCGCCGTGTTCGAATCCTGACGCTTCCCGCCATTCACAAAGCAGCGGATGCCAAGCCGGTGCGGATCGCCCAACTCGTCAGCCGTGGTGAGCCAAGGCCCCATCGGCGCGTGCGTATCGAAACTCTTGCCCAAGGACCATTGCGGCCCGCCATGTTGCCACATGCGCTCTGTGACATCATGCCCCACGCAATGGCCGAAGATCCCGCCCGCCGCGTCCGCCGCAGAGACATGCTTGGCGCGTTTGCCGATCACGGCAACCATCTCCACCTCATAATCATTCGCCACGGTGTTGCGCGCGATCAGGATGGGATCGTGCGGGCCGTTCACGCTGGTCTGCGCCTTGGTGAACCACACCTGCCGCTCGGGCGTGCCCATCTTCGATTCGGCGATATGGTCGGCATAGTTGAGGCCAATGGCGAAAATCTTCCCCGGACGCTGCACCGGCGCGCAGAGCGTGACCGATGACAGCGGCACGCCGCCACCCGCTGCGGCCTTCGCGTCCAACTGAGGCTTGAGCGCATCCCAATCGGTAATCAGATCGATCATGCTGCCGTCCAACCCGGTATCGATCAGGCTTTCGCCCATGACGATCCCGGTACGGGTCTGGCCATTGGCGGTATAAGTGGCGAGTTTCATGCGGTTTGTCCTTTCGGCTGGCGGCGAAACAGCCGCTTGATGCGCAAAATGAGCGCGGTGAAGAATGAAACAGTGGCAGGCGAAGGCGCACGCTTGCCCGCAAACATCGGATGCGGCGCGCCCCATTGCACGGCGAGCAGCGCGCTCAACGGCATTTTCTGCGGTGGGTCGGCAGCGGTTAGCAGATCCCCATCGGTCCAGTGCTCAAGCTCATGGCCCCAGGGGTCTTTCCAATAGTCGAAGACCTGACTGCCCATGATGTGCCGCCCCACGCCCCATGCTGCCGTGCGCTTGGCGGCTTTGAGATGATCATGGCCCAGCATCAGATCATCCATATTCGCCACTTCAAACGCAGCATGAAGCAGATCGGTCTTTTGCGGCAATTGGGCAAGGAACAATGTATGATGATCCGCAGGCTTGTCCCCTCGGTCACAGCGCATGAAGGCACCAAGCGGCACATCAGGAGCCGCCTCCACCTCGTCCGAAGTCAAAAAGCCAAACCGCGCCTTGTACCACGCTTCAGAGCGGCGGAAGTCCGTGACGTTGAGCACGGCATGGCCGATGCGGCGTATATGGGCAGGGCCGGGCTGGAGTCGCACCAGATCGCGAAAGCGCGGGCGGTTGGCGACCGTGTTGCGCGGCGCATCGGCAAAGGGAAGGCTCGCCTCACCCTTGGCCTGACCCGCGACAATTTCGAGGGAAAAGCCATCCGGATCGGTCAGGCGAACGATCTTGCCGCCGCCGGATTCGGCCAGATCTTCCACCGCCACACCTTCAGACGCTGCGAGTTGCTCCAGATCGGCGAGCGTTTCAGCGCGAAGTCCCAATGCCTTGAAGCCGGGCTCACCCTGTTCGGTCACATGCAGAAAGGGCCGCCCATCGCCACCCTTGCCATAAAGCCGGCCGCCTTCTTCAAAACAGGCAAAGCCGAAATCCTCCAGAAAGGCACGCATTGCGGCCAGATCGGGCGCGGAAAAGCGCACATGGGCAATATCTTCGATGCGGATCACGCTCATCGCTGTCTCTCCCGTCTTGCTGCAAATCCTGCGATTCGCACTTGACTATTTGGTCAAAATGCCACAGTTGACCAAATAGTCAATACTGATAGAACGCATTGCATGACCAAGCCCAGCCCCAGAGCGCAACGCACGCGGGATGCCTTGCTGGATGCAGGCTTTGCGCTGCTGGCCGAACGTCCGATTGACGCCATCGCCATTGACGAAGTGGTGGCCCGCGCGGGCGTGGCCAAGGGCAGTTTCTTCAACCATTTTACAGACAAGCCCGGTTTTGCGAACGCCATCGGCGCGCAGGTGCGGGCTGCACTGGAGGAGCAAGTGACCGCCGCCAATGCGGGCGTGACCGATCCCGTGGCGCGGCTGGCGGGCGGGATGCGCGTTGCGGTGGATTTTGCGCTCACGCAGCGCAAACAGGCCATCGTGATGCTGCGCGGGCTGGAGATGGCGACAGGGCAGAACCATGCGCTCAACCAGGGGATTCGCGCCGATATCGAGGCCGCGCTTGCCGCTGGGCTCGCCCGGACCGAAGCCGCGCGCAGCGGGGTGCGTTACTGGCTGGGCCTGTGCCAGATCGCGCTGATCCATGTGATTGAACGCCAGCCGGACCGCGCCGACGCGGCAGACCGATTACGTGACATGCTGGTGCTGGGCCTGTGCGGTCTTGGCGTGCCCGATGCCCGCGCGCGCGATGCCGCTGAAAATGCCGCCCATCATCTTATCAATCGCTTATAGCAATATTTACATATCGCTGCTGAAGGACACTGCATGATCCAGACCATCTCCTCCGCGCCCTTTGACGGCCAGAAGCCCGGCACCTCTGGCCTGCGCAAGAAGGTGCGCGTGTTCCAGCAGTCGCATTATGCGGAAAACTTCATCCAGTCCGTGTTCGACGTGGTGGACGACAAAGCGGGCACCACGCTCGTGATTGGCGGAGACGGGCGCTATCATAACCGCACTGTCATCCAGACCGCGATCCGCATGGCATCTGCAAACGGCTATGCCCGTGTGCTTGTCGGCGCAGGCGGCATCCTCTCCACCCCGGCGGCGAGCCATGTCATCCGCAAATATGGCGCGTCCGGTGGACTGATCCTCTCTGCCAGCCACAATCCGGGCGGGCCGGACGAAGATTTCGGCATCAAATACAACATCGCCAATGGCGGCCCGGCCCCCGAAAAGGTGACAGACGCCATCTATGCCCGCACCCAGCAGATCGACCGCTATCTGACCGTAGAGGCGGACGACATTGATCTCGACACGCTCGGCACTGTCACCGTGGGCGGCATGGCGGTGGAAGTGATTGATCCTGTCTCTGATTATGCCGCGCTGATGGAAAGCCTGTTCGATTTCGACGCGATCCGTGCCGCCGTGTCTGGCGGCTTCACCATGGCGTTCGATGCGATGCACGCGGTCACCGGTCCCTATGCCACCGAAATCCTGGAACGCCGCTTGGGCTTCGCGCCCGGTACGGTCCGCAACGGCATTCCGCTGGAAGATTTCGGGCATCACCACCCCGATCCCAATCTCGTCCACGCCAAGGCGCTTTATGACACGATGATGGGGCCGGGCGCGCCCGATTTCGGCGCGGCTTCGGACGGCGATGGCGACCGTAACCTGATCATCGGCAAGGGCATTTTCATCACGCCGTCGGACAGTATGGCGATGCTGGCCGCCAATGCGCACTGCGCCCCGGCCTATGAAGGCGGGCTCAAGGGCATTGCCCGCTCCATGCCAACCAGCGCAGCGGCTGACCGGGTTGCAGCGGCACTCGGCATTCCCGCCTTTGAAACGCCGACCGGCTGGAAATTCTTCGGCAATCTGCTCGACGCAGGCATGGCAACGATCTGCGGCGAAGAAAGCGCTGGCACCGGCAGCGACCATGTGCGGGAGAAGGACGGGCTGTGGGCGGTGCTGCTCTGGCTCAACATCCTCGCCGCGCGGGGAATTTCCGCGCAGGCACTGGCGCGCGAACATTGGGCGAAGTTTGGCCGCAACTATTATGCGCGCCATGACTATGAAGGCATCGAAACCGACAAGGCCGATGCGCTGATGGCCGCGCTCAACGCAGCGCTTGCCACATTGCCGGGCCAGTCATTTGGCGCGCTCACCGTCACGGAAGCAGACAATTTCGCCTATTCCGATCCGGTCGATGGCTCGGAAAGCCGCAATCAGGGCGTCCGCATCCTGTTTGAAGGCGGCAGCCGCATTGTCTTCCGCCTTTCTGGCACCGGCACCGAAGGCGCCACGCTTCGCGTCTATCTGGAACGCTATGAAGCCGCTGACGGCACGCTCGACGCCGAAACACCCACTATGCTCGCCGATCTGATTGCAGCAGCAGATGCGCTCGCAGGCATCGCTCGCTTCACGGGTCGCACCGCGCCAGACGTGGTCACATAGGCTTGAGCATCACTCATTCAGGGCCGGATGGACGCCGCGCCCCTCCCCTGCTAACGCGCGCGGCATGACGACACCTCTCTCCCGCATCCGCAATTTCAGCATCATCGCGCATATCGATCACGGCAAGTCCACGCTGGCGGATCGGCTGATCCAGCGCACCGGCGGGCTGACCGAGCGGGAGATGTCTGCGCAGGTGCTCGACAATATGGATATCGAGAAAGAGCGCGGCATCACCATCAAGGCGCAGACCGTGCGGCTCGACTATCAGGCACAGGATGGGGAGAGCTATGTCCTCAACCTCATGGACACGCCGGGGCATGTCGACTTTGCCTATGAAGTGAGCCGCAGCCTTGCCGCGTGCGAAGGCGCGCTGCTGGTGGTGGATGCGGCGCAAGGCGTGGAGGCGCAGACGCTCGCCAATGTCTATCAATCGATCGAGCATGATCATGAAATCGTGCCGGTGATCAATAAAATTGATCTACCCGCTGCCGAACCCGATAAGGTAAAGCTGGAGATTGAGGAAATCATCGGCTTGCCCGCCGACGATGCCGTGCTGGCTTCGGCCAAATCGGGCATCGGAATTGACGAAGTGCTCGAAGCCATCGTCCAGCGCATTCCTGCCCCCAAGGGCGATCCCGATGCGCCCTTGAAGGCGATGCTGGTGGACAGCTGGTACGATCCCTATCTGGGCGTCGTCATCCTCGTGCGCATCATCGATGGCGTGCTGAAGAAGGGCCAGCAGGTCAAATTCATGCAGGCTGGCACCACCCATCTGATCGACCGCGTGGGCTGTATGCGCCCCAAGATCGAGAACCTCCCTGATCTGGGGCCGGGTGAAGTCGGTTTCATCACCGCGCAGATCAAGGACGTGTCGCAGGCCCGCGTGGGCGACACCATTACGGACGCGAAGAAGCCCGCCGCCGAAGCGCTGCCGGGCTTCAAAGAAGTCCAGCCGGTGGTGTTCTGCGGTCTCTTTCCGGTGGACGCCAATGATTTTGAGAAACTGCGCGAGAGCATCTCCAAGCTGCGGCTGAACGATGCGAGCTTCAGCTTCGAAATGGAAACCAGCGCCGCGCTTGGCTTCGGCTTCCGCTGCGGGTTCCTCGGCCTGCTGCATCTGGAGATTATTCAGGAGCGGCTGACGCGCGAGTATGATCTCGATCTGATCACCACCGCGCCGTCAGTGGTCTACAAGCTCAAACTCAGCCGGTCCAAGACCGAAGATGCCTGCGATATGGATTTGCACAATCCAGCGGACATGCCCGACATCAACCGCATCGATGAAATTCAGGAGCCCTGGATCGAAGCGACCATCTATTGCCCGGACGAATATCTCGGCTCCATCCTGAAACTCTGTCAGGATCGGCGCGGCGTGCAGAAGCAGCTGACCTATGTCGGCGGGCGCGCGCAACTCGTTTATGAGCTTCCCCTCAACGAAGTGGTGTTCGACTTCTACGACCGGCTGAAGAGCATTTCACGCGGCTATGCCAGTTTCGATTATCACCAGATCGGCCACCGCGAAGGTGATCTCGTTAAGATGAGTGTGCTGGTGAATGGCGACCCCGTCGACGCGCTCTCGATGATCGTCCACCGGGGCACAGCCGAAGCGCGCGGGCGCGGCATGTGCGAACGGCTGAAGGATCTCATCCCGCGCCACTTGTTCAAGATCCCCATTCAGGCGGCGATTGGCGGCAAGGTGATTGCCCGCGAAACCATTGCCGCCATGCGCAAGGATGTGACCGCCAAATGCTATGGCGGTGACGCCACGCGCAAGCGCAAGCTGCTCGACAAGCAGAAAAAGGGCAAAGCCCGGATGCGCGAATATGGCAGTGTGAGCATCCCGCAAGAAGCGTTCATCGCCGCGCTGCGGATGGGGGATGATGACTAATACACCTGTAGATTTCACAAAAAACTACGACGATTCAGCATAAAAAATAGAAAATAAAAAAAGAAATACTATTTTTATAAGCTCTGTTCTCAACGTGTCCAAATTCTCACTTTTGACTTCAAATTCTCACTTAAGCTTCCAATCACCCGGTCAACAATATCAGGATCAGCATTTGATCTTGATGCTGTTACAAGTTCGTCCCAATCGTCCAGATTTCCTGCACTCGTAGCCACAATAACGCCGATTCCGTGACGGACTGCCAACTGCTCAATGCGGCGAGCTTCCGGGAATTGCTCCCAATCTCTGCCATCGGTATGATATATCACATGGGAATGTGTCGCACTTTCACGGTGCGCCAACGCCTCCAACACGCCCTTCACAGAGACATCATATGATGCTTTTACTTCAAAAGTATGAAGTTCCGCAGATTTACTTGGAAGATACTCATAAACCCTAACACCTACTGCAATCAAATCCGGCCTAGACCACGATCCACCGGTATCTCGACGCCCCTGAGACGCTGTTATTTGGCAACCACACTCTCGAAGACCCTTCCTCAATTTAAGAAATTTAACAATTTCAGCTTCAAGGGGAGTATAGAGTTCGGACTCTTTTACATGCCCTTCTGATTCAATATCATCTTCAACCAAAACCTCTTTGGCAGTCTGCATATCTTCATCGGACAGGTTTTCAATTATTTCGGGTAGGTCAGCCTCGTCTTCAAGTGTCTTTAACAACACCGTCCCACCCCGACCACGGCCGCGAGCAATTACACCCGCATCATATAGTTCCTGATGTACCGACCAGTATTTCTCCTCTGGCCATCCCAAACATCCACGCAAAGTAGGGTTGGCAGCGTAGCCGCCTTGCTCCTTCAGTACCCTCAAGAAAACTGTTGTGTTAGATGGTCTCGCCAAATCAATACACCCGCGCCTTCGGCTTGATATATTCAGCTTCATCGGTGAGCGTGTAGTTGTGGACGCCGCGATAATCGAGCGTCACCTTGCCGCCCTTGCCGCCCCAGCCTTCAAACCAGCTGACCGTGTGCTTCATCCAGTTCGCATCATCGCGGTCCGGGAAGTCTTCGTGCGCGTGTGCGCCACGGCTTTCCTTGCGGGCTTCGGCACCGGTGATGGTGCAGACGGCCTGCGACATGAGATTGTCCAGCTCCAGCGTTTCGACCAGATCGGTGTTCCAGATGAGGCTGCGATCCGCCACAGACACATCTTCCAGACGCTTGTTGACCTTGCCCATCAGATCCACGCCTTCAGACAGGAGCGCGCTATCACGGAACACGGCGGCGTGCTTCTGCATGGTGCGCTGCATATCGAGCCGGATTTCCGCCGTGGGCGATCCGCCCTTGGCATTGCGGAAATGATCGACGCGGGCGAGCGCGAGGTCCGCCGCATCCTTGGGCAGCGCCTTTTGCGCAGCGTTCGGCTTCAGCGTGTCCTTGAGGTGCAAGCCAGTCGCACGACCGAACACGACGAGATCGATCAGTGAGTTCGAGCCAAGGCGGTTCGCGCCATGGACCGAAACGCAGGCCGCTTCACCCACGGCATAGAGGCCGGGAACGACAACATCATCATCGCCGCCCTTTTTGGTGACGACCTGACCGTGATAATTGCACGGAATTCCGCCCATATTGTAATGGACCGTCGGGCAGACCGGCAGCGGCTGGCGCGTGAGATCGACGCCCGCGAAAATCTTGCCCGATTCGGTGATGCCGGGCAGACGCTCCGCCAGCACCTTGGGATCAATATGATCAAGGTGCAGATAGATATGGTCCTTGTTCGGGCCAACACCGCGCCCTTCGCGCATTTCCATCGCCATTGAGCGCGACACGACGTCACGTGAGGCGAGATCCTTGGCGGACGGGGCATAGCGCTCCATGAAGCGTTCGCCTTCGGAGTTGGTGAGATAGCCACCTTCGCCACGCGCGCCTTCAGTGATGAGCACGCCCGCGCCGTAAATGCCGGTCGGGTGAAACTGGACGAACTCCAGATCCTGCAACGGCAAGCCGGCACGCAGCACCATACCGCCGCCATCACCCGTGCAGGTGTGCGCGGACGTCGCGGAATAATAGGCACGGCCATAGCCGCCGGTGGCCAGCACCACGGCCTGCGCGCGGAAGCGGTGAATGGTGCCATCCTCCATGCAAAGAGCGATCACGCCCCGGCACTCGCCATCTTCCATGATCAAATCGAGCGCGAAATATTCGATGTAGAAATCCGCCGAATATTTGAGGCTCTGCTGATAGAGCGCGTGCAGCATGGCATGGCCGGTGCGGTCAGCCGCCGCGCAAGTGCGCTGCACCGGCGGGCCTTCACCCATATTCTGCATGTGGCCGCCAAAGGGGCGCTGATAGATGGTGCCATCTGCGTTGCGCGAAAACGGCACGCCAGCATGTTCCAGTTCATAAACGGCGGCTGGCGCTTCACGAACCATGTATTCGATCGCGTCCTGATCGCCCAGCCAGTCAGACCCCTTGACGGTGTCGAACATGTGCCAGGTCCAGTGATCGGGCGAGTTGTTCATCAGGCTGGCCGCGATGCCGCCCTGTGCCGCAACCGTGTGGCTGCGGGTGGGGAACACTTTGGTGATGCAGGCCGTTTTCAACCCGGCTTCCGCGCTGCCCATGGTGGCGCGCAGGCCAGAGCCACCCGCACCGACGACCACCGTGTCATAGCTGTGGTCGATGATCTTGTAAGCCTCGGACATCAGTTGGTCCCCGCAAATGCAATCTTGAGAATGGAGAACAGCGCTACGGCCCCCGCGCCAAAGGTCCAGGCGTGCAGCAGGCCCATCGCCACGATGCGCATCCCGCCCTGCACATAGTCTTCAAGAACCACCTGAAGGCCCAGCCGGAAATGCCAGAAGGCGTTGAGCACGAACAGCACCATCGGCACCGCCGCCCAGGGCGAGGCCAGCCAGCTGATCACACTGGCATGGTCAAGCGAAGGCAGACGCAGCAGCGACACCGCCAGCCAGACCGTCAGCACGACATTGCCCATGGCCGTTACGCGTTGCAGCCACCAGTGATGCGATCCGCTGTGCGAAGACCCCAAACCGCGAACGCGGCCCAATCCCGTTCCGCTGCCCATTACAAGCCCTTCCCTGCGATAAACAGCCAGATCGCACCGGTTACGATAACCGCGCCGAACAAGGTGGCCCAAGACCATGTGCGATTGGCATTGAGTTCAAAGCCCGCGCCCGCATCCAGAAAGACGTGACGGATGCCCGCGAAAAAGTGCAGCAACCATGCAAAGGTCAATCCGACGCCGACGACAATGCCCATCCAGCTGTGCGCGCATTTCAGAAAGGCATCATAAGCGGCCTCCCCGCTCGCAGCAGATACCAGCCACCAGGTGATGGCGGCCACGCCCACCGTCGCCAGCCCGACGCCCATGACGCGGTTCAGGATGGAAACCGCCATGTGCGGCCCCCATTTGTAGATCTGAAGATGCGGCGACAACGGCCGCGCGGTGTTTCGCGCCATGCTTTTGGCTCCCTAGGCTGAGCACAAGTTCCAGATAATGAGGGCAGCCTTTAGCGCAATGGTCGCGCTGTGCAACCAGCGCAGACGCTCGCTTGCGTAAATTTTGACCGAAGGATTTGCGCGGCACGCCCTTGATCCCCGCTCTGCCTGTTCTATGCACACTGGCATGACCGGTACCTGGACCCTCACCATTTCCTGCACCCGCGCCGAAGCCGAAGCCATGACCGGAGAGGTGCCCGCCCTTTCCGGCATCGAACCCGCGCCCACGTTCGTGGCGAGCGAACCCGACGAGTCTCGGCCCGATGACTGGCTGATCACCGCCTATTTCGAAGGCAAGCCGGATATGGCGACGGTTGCGCTGATCCATAGTCTGGTTCCGAGCGCGGCCCGCAGAGCGCCGCAGCTTGAAAAGCTTCCCGATGAAGATTGGGTGACGATGAGCCAGTCCGCGCTCGCGCCAGTCCATGCCGGGCGATTCTTTGTGCATACGTCTGCTTTTGCAGGGACTGCCCCGGAAGGAACGACGCCAATCCGGATCGACGCCGGGCAAGCGTTCGGCACCGGCGGGCATGACACCACCTCGGGCTGCCTGTCCCAGCTGGACCGTCTGCACCGGTACGGCCAACGCTTCCGCAGGATCGCAGACATTGGCACCGGCACGGGGATTCTGGCCTTTGCCGCCCAACATCTCTGGCCGCACGCGAGGATCATCGCGTCAGACATTGATCCCGTCAGCGTCGCGTTTGCACAGGATTATGCCGCAATCAACGGACTGCGCACGGGCCGGGCCGCAGGCCAGATCACACTGGTGACAGCTTCGGGCACAGATCATCCGCTCATCCGCCGCCGCGCGCCTTATGATCTGATCATCGCCAACATTTTGGCGGGGCCGCTCATTGAACTGGCCCCGGCTATCGACGCGCTGATAGCCGATGGCGGATCGGTCATTCTGGCCGGACTGCTCGGGCGTCAGCAGGATGCTGTGGTGGCCGCCTATCGCGCCCATGGCTTCCGCCTCGACTCAGCCAGCGGCAGTGTAGATTGGCCCACGCTGCATCTGGTGCGCAGGGCACGGCGCGGGCATCAGCGCCCGGTGCGCGCATCTGGTCGCACCAGCCAGCCGCCGGGCGATTTTGGAACATGGTAGCGCCGTGAACGGGCGACGCGGCACACTCGATCAGGCGGGACTCCGTTCGCTCGCCATCAGTTATGTCGCGCGTTACGCCACCTCTTCGGGCAAGCTTGCAGCTTATCTCAATCGCAAGCTCCGCGAACGGGACTGGCTGGGCGATTCTCCGCCCGACATTGATTCGCTGGTTGAAGCCTGTGTCCGCAACGGGTTCATCAATGATTCGGCCTTTGCCGCCAGTCGCGCTCAAGGGTTGCGTGCCAAAGGTTTGGGCGAGCGGCGCATCCACCAGAACCTCAGGCAATCGGGCATTGCCGATGATCTGGCCCGCGATGCCGCCGCGACTGACCCGGATTCGGCATTGCGCGATGCGCTGCGGCTGGCGGCAAGAAAACGGATCGGCCCCTTTTCACAAGGGCTTGCAGATGAACGGACACGCGCGCGCTGGGCAGGGCAATTGGCACGCGCCGGGCATGATTCATCCATGGTCCGCCGCGTGCTCCGAATGGATCGCGACGAGGCGGAACGATGCTCCGATCTGGCAAATGACGATGGTTAATCTGACTAAAATCTTGTTTTTGCTGGCCTGTGTCGGCATATTGGGTGTCGGAAGTAACAAAAAAGATGGATAGTACCCATGCCAAATGAGCACCAGACAGGTGCCCTTTGGGTCGTTGACAACACGACTGCCGACAAGGCAGCCCCCCCTGTTGAAACCGGCTCACTGACCGAGTCAGCCCTCGCCGTTGAAGTCACCGGTCGTGTCAAATGGTTTGATACCGCGCGCGGCTTTGGCTTCATCGTGCCAGACGATGAGTCTGGCGACATTTTGCTGCATTTCTCTGTGTTGCGCGATCATGGCCGCCGTATGTTGCCGGAAGGCACGCAGGTGGTGTGCTTTGCCAGTCAGGGCCGCAAGGGATTGCAGGCGGAACGGATCGTCAGCTTCGATTTGGGGACCGCGACCGGCTTTGATTCGGACAGCAAACCCGCGTCCCGCACCAGCCAGGCGGAAATGCGGGATCTCATTGAACCGCCGGGAGATCTGGAGCGTGTTGTCGTCAAATGGTTCAACCGTTTGAAAGGCTATGGTTTTCTCAATCGCGTCGGCGATGAGGCCGATGTTTTCGTGCATATGGAAACGCTGCGCACTGCTGGTATATTGGATGTGTTGCCCGGAGACCCGTTGCTCGCCCGGATAGGCCGGACCGAAAAGGGGCTGCTGGCGTTGGAGATATCCCCGCAGTGACTGTATCGCGTATCTGGATTGCCGCAGCCGCTTTGCTGCTCGCCCCTGCCTGCTCATCCCGCCCCGCCGGGGGAACTGAAACCGCCGCGCGCGCCGAAACCATTCCGCTGGTCATCCGCACCGCAAAGGGCGAACGCAAGTTCAACATCGAAATTGCCCGCACGCAGGAAGATCATGAGCGCGGCCTGATGTTCCGCAAATCGCTGCCCGAAAATGGCGGCATGATCTTCCCCATGATCCCGGCCCGCATGGCCACCTTCTGGATGAAGAACACCGAAATCCCGCTCGACATGATCTTCATCCGCCCGGATGGCACGATTGCGCGGATCGAGGCGGAAACCATCCCCTATTCGCTGGAACCGGTCCAGTCCGGAGAGCCCGTTTCGGCCGTGCTGGAAATTGGCGGCGGCAAGGCGGAAGCGCTGGGCATCGCAGCGGGTGACCGCGTGATCTGGGATGATCCCAAGGATTGATGCAGGCTGTTGCGTCTGCGCCGCTGAAAGCGTAAGCGCGCTTGCATCATGGGCGTTATCAAGAACATCTTCACCTGGTGGGAAGGCGCAACCTTCGGCACATGGCTCCACACCCGGATGCGCGGCACGCGCATGGGCGAGGACGCGCAGGGCAATGTCTATTATGAAGGCGGCAGCCATCCAGACGGGCGTCCGCGCCGCTGGGTGATGTATGCCGGGGCCAATGATGCCAGCCGGGTTCCGCCCGAATGGCATGGCTGGCTGCACAATACGCTCCCCGATGTGCCCGAACGGGCCCTGCCCGCCGCGAAGGCGTGGGAAAAGCCGGGCGCGGTCAACCCGACCGGAACGCCTGCGGCCTATAAGCCCTCTGGTGCGCCTGAAGCAGGCGGCAAGCGCGCTGCGGCGACCGGCGACTATGAAGCGTGGAGCCCCGACGCGGCATGAAGCGGCTCGGCCTGCTGGCTTTGGGCGTCACGGCGGCTTCGGTTGCCGCGTGGCAGGCTGCCCCGGCGCTCCAAAACAGTATTGCAACGGAAAGCCCCAAACCGGCTGCGGCAGAGGCTCCCAAACCCGCACAATCGACGGACAAGGCTGAACCGCCAAAGCCTGCTGCACAGCCCGTTGGCAAGACGACGCCGATGGCAGAGCGTGTTGCGGTGCTGGGCCTGCTCAACAAGCGCAATGGTTTGTCCCGCGATCTGACGCTCAAGCCGGGTCAGGCGGTGCGCATCGGCGATGTTGTGGTGCGGCTTCAGGCCTGCGAGACCACAGCGCCTTGGGAAGTCGAGCAATTGACAGGTGCGTTCGCTCAAGTGACCGTACAGGGGTCTGACAAGAAGTGGCGGCGTGTCTTTTCCGGGTGGCTCTACAAGGAATCACCCTCGCTCAACGTGGTTGAGCATCCGATCTATGACGTCTGGACCAAGGAGTGCCAGATGCGCCACATGGATACCGATGGCGGCACGACCATCGCGCGCGGCGAACCTTCCAGCGGCGGGTCATCCACGCCGCGCAAGCGGTCCAGCGCGCCAAAATCCCCCTCTGCAGCCGATAGTGCGCCTGAACCCGTAGAAGACGTCGCAGACGATAATCTGGATTTGTAAGCGGACTGGCTGATCTCGATCGCGCCAAGCGATTGCAGGTGCGGCGTTTGAAACTGGCAATCGAGCAATTCAAATCCACCAAGGCGCAAGCGCACCACGAGATGCGCCAGTGCCACTTTGGAGGCGTCTGTGCGTGTGCTGAACATGCTTTCGCCAAAAAAGGCCCGCCCCAACCGGATTCCGTAAAGCCCGCCCACCAGTTCGCCCTGATCCCAGGTTTCGATGCTGTGCGCATATCCCGCCAGATGCAGGCGGTTGACCGCGTCTTCGATGATCGGATTGATCCATGTGTCTTCCCGCCCCGGCGCGGGCGTGCCGCACAGCCGCACAACATCGGCAAAAGCACGATCTGCTGTGGTTTCGAATCGACCGGATTTGAGCGTGCGAATCAATCTGCGCGAGGCGTGAAAGCCATCCAGCGGCAGAATCGCACGGCGGCGCGGCTCCACCCAATAGATATCGGGCGCATCGCGCGCGTCTGCCATCGGGAAAATCCCGGTGGCATAAGCGTTCATGAGAATGGAAAGATCAAGCCGCGCGGGCGCTTCACCATCGCGCGGCGGTAAGGACATCGTCCCCGATTACTTGATCTTCGCTTCCTTGAAGTCGACATGCTTGCGCACGACCGGATCATACTTCTTGAAAGACAGCTTTTCCGTCTGCGTGCGGGGATTCTTCTTCGTCACATAGAAGAAGCCGGTGTCGGCAGTGCTGACGAGCTTGATCTTGACGGTAGCCGGTTTGGCCATGGTCCTGAACCCTTTTGATTCGTTCGATTGATAAGACACGCAAAGGCGTGGAAGGGCGCGCCAATGCGGGACGGAGCGGCATTTGTCAAGGCAGGAGCACCGAACATCCTCCCTATCGCCTCGCGATGGGGAGGTGGCATCGCGCAGCGATGACGGAGGGGCCATGCCGCCTCCTTTGCCCCTCCACCGCTCTTCGAGCGGTCCCCCTCCCCATCGCAAGACGATGGGGAGGATTCAACCAGCCAATCTACTTCAACTCCAGCCCCGTGAAATGCGCGATGAATGCATAGGCATCTGCGAATTCGGCGATCAACTTGTCCGTAGGCTTGCCGCTGCCATGGCCGGAGCGGGTGTCGATACGGATCAGTTTGGGCTTTCCGCCGGGCTGAGCGGCTTGCAACGCAGCGGCATATTTGAAGCTGTGCCCGGGCACCACGCGGTCATCGGTATCCGCCGTCATCACCATGATCGCCGGATAGTCGGAGCCTGCGCGGATGTTGTGATAGGGCGAATAGGCGCGCAGCACCTTGAAATCGGCTTTCTTGGCGGGATCACCATAATCATCCACCCAATAGCGCCCGGCCGTGAACTGGTTGAAGCGCAGCATGTCCATCACGCCCACCACAGGCAGCGCAGCGGCAAACAGGTCTGGCCGCTGGTTGACAACCGCGCCGATCAGCAGCCCGCCATTGGAGCGGCCTTCAATGGCGAGCTTGCCCTTTTCCGTAATGCCTTCGGCAATCAGATATTCGCCCGCCGCGATGAAATCATCGAACACATTCTGCTTGCGGGCGAGGCGACCGGCATCGTGCCAGTCCTTCCCATATTCGCCGCCGCCGCGCAGATTGGCGATGGCGAGCACCCCGCCCTGCTCCACCCAGGCCAGTCGCTGCGCGTTGAAGCCCGGCGTCTGCGGGCTGTTGAACCCGCCATAGCCATAGAGGAGCGCAGGCGCCGCACCCTTGCGATCCTTGCGGCTGATTAGGAACAAGGGCACGCGGGTGCCATCCTTGGACGTGTAGAATTTCTGGTCGGTCACAAAATCTTCGGGATTGAAGGCCGTTTTGGGCTGGAAGAAAATATCCGCCTCGCCCGTATCCGTGTTGAAGCGGTAGACGGTGGGCGCGACGGCAAAGCTGGAGAAGCTGTAAAACGTCTCCGCATCGCCCGCTGCCCCGCCAAAGCCCGCCGCAGACCCGATACCGGGCAGGCGAATGGGGCCAACCAGCTTGCCATCCAGCGTGCGCAGTTCAGCCTCAGACTTGGCATCACCCAGATAGGCGACGATCAACCTCTGCCCCACCATCGATGCACCCACCATCGTATCGGCGGACTGCGCGACGATCTCTTGCGGCACAGGGCGGACGGCTTCCACATCTATCGTCACCAGCCGCCCGCGCGGGGCATCCAGATCGGTGCGGAAGGTGAAGAGCGAGCCAACGCTGCCCGCCAGTTGCCAATCATTGGCAAGTCCAGTCACCAGTGGTTTCGGCGCCCCAACCGCATGACCTTCCAGCCGCGCGACATGGAGTTCATAGCGCGCATCAGTGCCTTCGCTGGTGGTGATCAGCAGATAGCGGCCATCATCGGTGACTTCCGCGCTATGCCCGCGCTTGGGGAATTTGGGCGTGGCAAAGACTTTCGCGTCCGCCTCCTGCGCGGTGCCGATGGCATGATACCAGACGCTCTGATTGAGGTTCGTCGCCTGATATTTGGCGCCCTCCTCTGGTGCTGCGAAACGCGAATAGAAGAAGCCGCTGCCATCCTTCTTCCAGCTGAGATCAGAGAATTTGACCCATTTGATCTCGTCGGTCAGGGCCTGCCCGGTCGCCGCATCGATCACGCGCAGCGTGCGCCAATCTGTCCCGCCATCCTGCACGGCATAGAGCAGAAAGCGGCCATCGGGCGAAGGCACCCATTCGGCGAGCGCGGTTGCGCCGTCCTTTGCCCAGCCATTGGGGTCCAGCAGCACCCGTTCCGCACCCTTCAACCCATCGCGCACCATCAGCACGGATTGGTTCTGCAAGCCATTGTTGCGCGTGAAGAAATAGCGGTTGCCGCCTTTGCGCGGCACACCCATCCGCTCAAAATTCATGATCGCCTTGATCCGCGCGGCGAAGGTCTCGCGCGCGGGGAGCGTCTGCAAGAACGCCTGCGTCACGCCATTTTGCGCATCGACCCACGCCTTGACTTCGGGGCTCTGCCGCACATCCTGTTCCAGCCAGCGATAGGGATCGCCCACCACCTCCCCGAAACGCTTTGAAACGCGATGTTCAGCGCGCGTGACGGGATAGGAAGAGGGCATCGCCTCCCCCGCCCCGCCGGTTGCCACAGGTGTTTCAGCGCGCGCTTCGGCGGGCATCAGCACGGCAAGGGACGCCGCAAGCGACAAAAGGGGCAGGCGCGCACGCATCAACTCGGTTTCCTCCAACTGGTCTTTTGGCAAGGCTAGAGGGGGATGCGGGGCAACTCAAGCTCTTGCATTATGCCCCGCTTTGCGGCCAAGGAGCAGGCATGACCGATCCCACGCTTGCCCGCCTGCGCTCCAGCATCGACAATATCGATGCCGCGCTGATCCACATGCTCGCCGAACGCTTCAAGGTGACGCAGGAAGTGGGCCGCTACAAGGCCGAAGCCAAGCTGCCACCCGCTGATCCCGGCCGCGAGGAACGCCAGGTCGCCCGGCTGCGGCAACTGGCCGCCGATGCGGGGCTGGACCCCGAATTTTCGGAAAAATTCCTGCGCTTCATCATCGATGAAGTGATCCGCCATCATGAGAGACTGGCGGCGAAGGGGTAAGGGCGGACTGAGTCAGATTATTCCTGAACCTCAACACCGCTCGACCTGAGCTTGTCGAAGGACTGTTTTTCCTCTGCCCCAAAGCAAGGACATCCTTCGACAAGCTCAGGACGAGCGGGTTTAGGCTCTGATGGCTCTATCCTGTGCTCCGGCGGAGGCCGGAGCCCTGCGGCATTGCAGAACCATGCTTGCCAGACTCTCGCAAGGCTCCGGCACAAAGGCCGGAGCACAAGGCTAACCTAATCTAGCCGTTACGCCGCCAGCAACGCCTGCTGATCCCCGGCAATTTTCATCATCGCCTTTTGCAGCTTTTCAAACGCGCGGACCTCAATCTGACGGACGCGTTCGCGGCTCACGCCGAATTCCACGCTCAGATCTTCCAGCGTGCGGGGCTCTTCGATCAGGCGGCGTTCGGTAAGGATTTGCTTTTCCCGGTCGGTGAGGCCTTCCATCGCTTCCACGAGCATGGCGCGGCGAACAATGCGCTCTTCGGCTTCGCCCAGCACTTCGTCCTGCAAGGGGCCGTCATCCATCAGCGTGTCCTGCCACTGATTGTCGCCATCCTCGCCGATCATGATGTTGAGCGACGTATCCCCGCCATTCGCCATGCGGCGGTTCATGGAGATCACGTCTTCCTCAGACACGCCCAGATCCTTGGCGATCTTCTTCACGTCTTCAGGACGCAGATCGCCATCCTCATAGGCTTCGAGGTTGCTCTTCATCTTGCGCAGGTTGAAAAACAGCTTCTTCTGCGCCGCCGTGGTGCCGAGCTTCACAAGGCTCCAGCTGCGAAGGATGAATTCCTGAATGCTCGCCTTGATCCACCACATCGCATAGGTGGCGAGGCGGAAGCCGCGATCCGGCTCAAACTTCTTCACACCCTGCATCAGGCCGATATTGCCCTCTGCAATCAGCTCGCTCACCGGCAGGCCATAGCCGCGATAGCCCATCGCAATGCGCGCCACGAGCCGCAGATGCGACGTGACAAGCTTGTGCGCTGCCTCCGTGTCGCCATGCTCTTCAAAGCGCTTGGCGAGCATATATTCCTCTTCCGGCTTCAGAAGCGGAAATTTGCGGATTTCAGACAGATAACGGTTCAGACCGTCCTCGCTCGACAGAGCGGGAATTGAAGACGGGGCCTTGCGTTTAACGACCAGCGACTTGCCGGGCATGGTATTCTTCCTCCTGAACACAGCGCCAGTTTGAAGAGACGCTGCTGTTCGCAGACGGTTATGCGCGCAGTGCGCTTAACAGTTGCTGTATATCAGATGGGATGGGGCTTTGGAATGTCAAGGTTTCGCCCGATACCGGATGCCGCAATCCCAGCACCGCCGCATGGAGCGCCTGACGGCGAAAATCGAGCCGCTGGCAGATTTCGCGGTGAACATGGCGGCTGCGCCCATAGACGGGATCGCCAATCAATGGATGCCCGATGGATGCCATATGCACACGCACCTGATGCGTGCGGCCCGTTTCCAGGCGACATTCAATCAGCGCAGCGTCTCGCTTGAGCGACTCGGTGAGTGTCCAATGGGTGACAGCGCGCTTGCCGCGATCAGCCTCCACAATCGCCACCTTCTTGCGATCAGCCGACGAGCGGGCGAGTGCGGCATCCACGGTGCCAGAGCCGGTCTTGGGCCGCCCGGCTGCGACTGCCACATAGCGCCGGTCTATGCTGTGCGCGGCAAATTGCTTGGAAAGCGCCTCATGCGCCGGGTCCGTCTTGGCGACCACCAGCAGCCCGGACGTATCCTTGTCGATCCGGTGGACAATGCCCGGCCGCGCGACGCCGCCAATGCCGGAGAGCCGCCCAGCACAGTGGTGCAACAGCGCGTTGACCAGCGTCCCATCCAGATTGCCCGCCGCCGGGTGGACAACCATGCCCGCAGGCTTATCCACCACCAGCAAATGCTCATCCTCAAACGCGATGGAGAGCGGAATATCCTGCGCTACATTGTGCGCGGGTGTCGGCGCGGGGATGGCGATATACCCCGCCATGCCCGTCTTGGCCTTGGCAGATGGGTCCCGCATCGGCGCACCATCGAGCTCAACCTGCCCGGTCGAGATCAGCGCCTTCACCCGCTCGCGCGACAGGGTTGGCACCAGCGCCGCCAGGGCCCGGTCCAGCCGCCATCCGGCCATATCCTCCGGGATCAAGACGGAAAGGCGATCCTCGCTCACCCGCCGTAGAACACCTTCTCGCCCAGATCCTTCATTTCCAGAACGGCTTCATCCGGGCGGCCTTCCGGCTGTTTGTGGAGATGAACGGCGGTAACTTCGGCCACGATGGTGTGATGATCGCCCTGCTCCACAACCTGCACCACCCGGCATTCGACGGCAGCCGCGGCGGATTTGATGATCGGCGCGCCATTGGCGGCCCAGCTGATCGCTTCGCCAGACAGCTTGCCATCTTCCAACTGCGCGGGCTTGAAGACGGCGAAGGCCGCTGCCTGCTGCCCCTTGCCCAGAATGTTGAGCACGAAATGGCCGGTTTCGGTCGCTGCACCATAAACGCCCGAATCGGGGCGGACACCCAATGCAAGCAGCGGCGGCGCAAAGCTGGTTTGTGTCACCCAGTTGATCGTAGCAGCAGCCGGAGCCGCGCCTTTGCCGACAGCCGTCATCACATACAGCCCGTATGGGATCATGCGCAGTGCGGTTTTCTTGTCCTGTTCGTCCATGGGGAAGCTCCTTGATGAGATTGAGTGTCCCTATGCACGCCCCCGCGCAAAAGGCCAGCGCTTGCATCAAGGCGCACAAGGCGCCAGCGTCACACTATGGCGCTGATTCTGCCCGCTCCCCTGCACGACGCGATGCGACATGCCGCCCTCGCGTCTCCGGATCAGGAAGTCTGCGGCCTGTTGCTGGGTAAGGGCCTGCGCGTGTCGACCATCCTCCCGGCGTCGAACATTGCCGCCGACCCGGCCACCCGTTTCGAGATTGACCCCAACGTGCTCATCACAGCGTACAAGGCCGCGCGCGCCGGAGGCCCCGCGATCATCGGATGCTACCATTCGCACCCCAATGGCAGGGCAAGCCCCTCCCCCCGCGACGCCGAAGCCGCTGAGCCGGGGAGTGTGTGGGTGATCATCGCAGGAGACACGCTGACTGCGTGGCAGTTCCGCGCGGAGGGTTTTGTCCCTCTCCCTATTCTTCCGTCTTGATCAGCACATATTCGCCGATCAGCAGGAACAGGAAGAACGGCCCCCAGGCGGCGAGCAGGGGCGGGTAGGCCCCGAGGCTCCCCATGGCGAGCCCGAAATTGTCGCCCACAAAATAGGCAAAGCCGAGCGCCATGCCGATCACCGCGCGAATGAAGAGCTTGCCTGAACGCGCGATGCCGAAGCCGGCGACCGCCCCCAGCAAGGGCATCAGCAGCGCAGAAAGCGGGCCAGAGAGCTTGTGCCACAGCCCGCCTTCAATCTCTGCCGTGGGGCGACCTGCTGCCTTCAAATTGCGGATGTCGGTCCACAGGTTGCGGAACGATTTTTCATCCGGATCGATGGTTGCCAGTGTGAACTGTTCAGGCCGCACGCCCGCGCCCACGCGGATCGTGCCAATTTCACTTTCGGTGCCCTTGGCCACGTCAAAACGACGCGCCTTGTCCAATTGCCATTCATGGCCACTGGTCCGTGCTTCCGGCGCACGGATGATCGCGTCCAATGCGCCGCTGCCCCGGTTGTAGATCGTGACATCTTCCAGCCATGTTGCCTCTCCCTTGCCATGCACGGCGCGAGCATTGATTAGATTATTGCCATCGCGCACCCAGACATTGGTGGGGGCGGCGGCGTCTTTGGGCAGCGGGCCGAAATCTGCCTTTTCCCAGCGATCGAGCGTGCGGGTGGCACGGCTGACGATGCGGTCATTAAAGGCGAAGGATACAACCGAAATCCCGAGCGCCGCGACGAACAGCGGCGCCAGCACCTGATGCGCAGAGAGGCCCGCCGCCTTCATCGCGATCACTTCACTATTCTGGTTGAGAGTCATCAGCGTGATCAGCGTGCCGAGCAGCACCGAGAAGGGCAGGAAGCGGGCAATGATCTGCGGCGCGCGCAGCGTCACATAATGCCAGAGCTCCGCGCCGCCATTCCCCGGATGAGCCAAGACCTTGCCCGATTCGCCCAGCAGATCAAGCGTTTGCAGCACCAGCACCAGCGCGAACAGCACAGCGAGCGTCCGCACGATGAACGCTTTCGCCACATAAGTGGTGATGGTGCGCGAAGGGAACATGGAATTCGCCATCGCGTTAGCCTTCCGCGCTCATCAGGCGCAGCTTGACCGCCAGCCTGCGAAACATCGGGCCAATCCGGGCGAAGACATTCTCCAGCGCCGCTATTGGCTGGCCACCCGGCACATGCGCGAGGGTGTGATACATTTTGAGGATCAGCGCTGCGAACAGGAGGAACGGCACCCAGAGCGCGAGAAAGGGATCTATTTTGCCCAGAGTCCCCATGCTTTCGGCATATTCGTTGATCTTGTGATAGGCGACCACCATCACAATCGAGAGGAACACGCCAAGCGCGGAGGATGATCGCTTGGGCGGCACGGCCAGCGAAATAGCGAGGAAAGGCAAGAGCAGCATCATCGCCACTTCAACCAGCCGGAAATGGAAGTTTGCAATGCTTTCATCACGCAACAGCTTGGGCAGGCGCGGGTCATTCCCGATCTGAACGAGTTCGGGCATCGTCCGCTCCCGATCCTTGCCGCCCCGGCTGCGAAATGCCTCAATCTTGGGCAGATCAATGGGCAGATCATGCCCGGTGAAGCTCAGCACGCGCGGCACTTTATAACCCGGCGCGTCATGCACCAGCACCCCGTTGGAGAGGCGCAGGATGATCGTATCGGGATCATCGGTCGCCAGAAACGTGCCTTTTTCTGCCGTAACGGCGAGCGTCTTGCCATTCTTCGCTTCGGTCATCACGAAGATGCCCCGCAAATCCTGCCCGTCATTCATGCTTTGCTCGATCCGCATCGTCATGCGTTTGCCAAGCTTGGTGAACTCCCCCACCTTGATCGAAGCGCCCAGCGCGCCAGAACGCAGTTCAAACCGCAAGCCTTCATAGGCATAGCGCGAATAGGGCTGAACGAAGCCGACAATCGCCAGATTGATGGCCATGAACACAATGGCATAGATGAACGGCACCCGCAGCAGCCGGGTATAGCCCAGCCCCAGCGCGCGCATCGCATCCAGTTCGGACGACATGGCGATCTTCCGGAAAGCCAGCAAAATCCCCAGCATTACGCCAATGGGAATGCCCAGCGAAAGATATTCGGGCAGCAGATTTGCCAGCATCCGCCAGACGACGCTCACCGGCCCACCTTCCTGCGCGACAAAGTCAAACAGGCGCAGCATCTTGTCGAGCACAAGCAGCATCGCAGCGATCACCAGTGTCGAAAAGAGCGGCACAGCGATCTGCCGGGCGATATATCGGTCTACGGCATTCAGCATTGCAGGGGAAAAACTCGCTCGCTCCTTACCATCTTTTCGCCGCAAACTCGGTGCAGATAAGCCCCGTTAGAGGGACAAGACCCGGTCACGCGACGCCGGTATAGCCGCGAGGAGTGTTTTGGTCATGTTGAAATTTGCAGGATCGGTTCTGGCCGGGCTCGCGCTCGCCCTAGCGCCGCTGTCTGTTGCGGATGCCCAGATTCTGGGTCCGGAAGCGCCGCGCTGCGTTTCGGGCAATGGCCCGGCGCTGCTGGTGCGCGTCACCGGACTGAAATCGCGCGCGGGCACGATTCGCGTCCGCACCTTTGCCGGGAACAATCCCAAGAGCTGGTTTGACAAAAAGGCACGGCTGGCGCGCGTCGTCGTGCCCGCTGGCGGCTCCGGCCCGGTTGATGTGTGCGTGGGCGTGCCGCGCGCGGGCGGATATGTGGTCGACATCCGGCATGACATCAATGCCAATGACGATACCGACAAGTCTGATGGCGCGGGCGTCTCCGGCAATCCAAGCGTGTCCTTTCTGGACTTCATGCTGGGCCGCAAACCCCCGGCAGAAAGGGTCGTCATCAATGTCGGTCAGGGCGTGACAACGGTGCCGATTGTCGTCAAATATCTGCAAGGCGGCTCGTTCCGGGCTGTGGGAGCCTGAACGCATGGTGGCGGTTGCCCTTCTTTCGAATCCCAAATCGACGGGCAACCGCGAACTGCTGCCGCGTATCCGCACCTATTGCGCGCAACATCCTGATATTTTTCACTATGAGGCCGAAAGCGCGGAACGCACCGGAGAGGCGCTGGCCGCTATCGCCAGCGTGCAGCCGCGCGTGCTCGTCATCAATGGTGGCGATGGCACGGTGCAGGCGGCGCTCACCGAACTTCATAATGGCGCGCATTTTGGTGACAATGTGCCGCCTGTCGCGGTGCTGCCCAATGGCAAGACCAATCTGATCGCGCTCGATCTGGGGTCGGTGGGCGATCCGGTCAAGGCGCTGGAGCAGATCCTCGCCATCGCCCGGACCGATATGGAAGACCATATTGTAGAGCGCGAACTGATTGCGCTGACCGAAGGCGAACATAGCAATCGCGCGGTGCTGGGCATGTTTCTCGGCGGTGCGGGGCTGGCCGACACCATCCTCTATTGCCGTAACAAGGTGTATCCGCTCGGCCTGCCCAACGGGTTGAGTCATGTTATTGCTGGCCTTGCAGTCTTTTTCTCTTTGTTTTCAGGGCTGAGCGGGCGCTTCCTGCCACCCAAGCCCAAGCCGGTCAGCGTCTCGTTGACAAGCCAGGGCGAGTTCAAGGGCAATTTCGCCTTCATGGTCGTCACCACGCTGGAGCGGCTGGTGCTGGGCACCACGACCGGCCCGGAAAGCGGCATGAAGCTGATGGCGGTCGAACGCTCCGGCTGGTCGCTGCTGCGCACGCTCATCACCAGCATCAGGGGGCGTCTCGGTCAGGATGAGGTGAAGGGCCTGCACATCCACAGCGGAGACATGATCCGCATCGAAAGCGATGACACGGCAGTCATTCTGGATGGGGAAGAGTTCCATGCCCGCACCGGCCGACCGATCGTGCTGCGCGCCACCGCCCCCATGAATTTCCTGCGCCTCGCGGCGTGAGCCCGGTTGCCGCATTTCTGGCCGCCGAAATGGCGGAGGCGGTTGATCCGCGCGTGACGGAGATGGCCAGCGCCATCGCCGCGCAATTTGGCGACGCCTCCCGCGCGGTGTTGTTCTACGGATCATGCCTGCGGGAAAGCCAGCTCGACGGGCTGATGCTCGATTTCTACCTGATCGTCTCCAGCTATGAAGCCGCATGGCCCAACTCCTGGCTGGCGCGCGCCAACAAGATGATCCCGCCCAATGTCTTCCCCTTTGCGCACGAAGGGCTGGCGGCGAAATATGCCGTGCTGAGCGAGGCGGACTTCGCTGCGCTGAACACTATGGAGGCCAGCACCGTCTCGGTCTGGGCGCGCTTTTCACAGCCCGTCCGGCTGGTGTGGCAAGCCGATGAGGCGGCACGCGAAACCGTGCAAAGCGCGCTGGAGGCGGCCCCCGCAACCGTGTTTGCGCTCGCCGCCCCTCTCTCCCCGTCCGCCGATCCGCTGGACGTGTGGCGCACCGGCTATGCCCGCACTTATGATTGCGAATTGCGCGCTGAACGCTCGGGCCGCTCCGGCTCGATCATCGATTCGGACCCCGCGCGCTATGCCGCGCTTGGCGCCCTGATACCGCCGCCGAAAAATCCACTTTCTGCGGCGCAGGCCGAATCCCGCTGGGCAAGCCTGCGTCGGCGTGGCAAGCTGATGTCGGTCGTGCGGCTGGCCAAGGCGAGCCTCACCTTTGCAGGGGGCGTCGATTATCTGGTCTGGAAGATCAACCGGCACGCAGGCACGCAAATTCAGGTTACGCCGTGGCAGCGGCGCTGGCCCCTATTGGCCGCGATCACGTTGGTGCCACGCCTCTTGAAACAGGGCGCCATCAAGTGAGCCACGCGCCTGCGCGTTCCATCGGGGCCTTTGCGGCCATGATGATTGTCGCGGGCAACATGATCGGCTCCGGCATCTATCTCCTCCCCTCCTCCCTAGCAGATATTGGTGCGATCAGCCTGACCGGATGGGCATTGGCGCTGGCCGGTTCGCTGTTGGTGGGGGCCACTCTGGTTCAGCTGGGCCGCACCAGCGAGGCGGACATGGTGGGGCAGGTCCGCGAGGCTTTGGGGCCAATGGCAGGCTTTGTTGCCGCCGCCGTCTATTGGGTGCAGGCGCTGATCGGCAATGTCGCCATTGCGCTGGCTGTGACCGGCTATCTGGGCTTTTTCTGGCCCGGCCTCGCGCAAGGCAGCGGAGTAGCGGGCGTCACGGCGGTCATCGTGGTGGCAGCTGCCATCCTCAACCTCGCAGGCGCTGCCATGATTGCCCGCTATGAAGCGAGTGCACTGGCACTGGGGCTGCTGCCCGTGTTGCTCGTCGCGCTCGGCGGCTGGCTGTTCTTTGACAGCGCCCGTTTTGCCGCCAACTGGTCGCTGACCGCGCAGCCTTTGCCCTCAATTGCCAACCAGTCGCTCCAGATCGTGTTCTGGGCTTTTCTGGGGCTGGAAAGCGCAAGCGCCATTGCCGGGCTTCTGCGCAACCCGGAGCGCGATCTGGGCCGTGCGACGCTCGGCGGCATCTTGCTGGCTGGCGTCATTTACTGCCTTGCCTGCACCGCCATGTTCGGCCTTATGGAAGCCAAAGCGATCAAGGCCTCTGCGGCCCCCTTTGCCGATGCCGCCATGCTGATGGTGGGCGGCTCGCTTGCTCTGGCGGTGGCAGCGGCGGCGGCGTTCAAGGCCTCAGGTACGCTCGCAGGCTGGGTGCTGGTGACGGCGCAAATGTCCCACTCGCTCACCGGAGCGGAGGAAGCGCCGCTGCGCTGGCCGCGCCTGGCCGTTCATGCCGCCCTGATGGTCGCCATCGTGCTGGCAACGGCGAGCCCCACGCTCAACCAGCAATTCACAATGATCATCAACGCCTCGGTCGGCTGTTCGATGCTGGTCTATGCCCTGTGCGCGGTCGCGGCCTTGCGGCGCGGCGGCAATCGGCTGGTCCCACTGGGGGCCTTGGCCTTTTGCGTGTTGTTTCTGGCGCTGGGTGACCTGCTCTATATCAAGCTGGCGCTGGGTTTGGCGGCGCTTGCAGCGCTGTGTTGGCTCGTGATGGAACAGAGGAGGCGCTGATGTGGGCATTTTCCTGGACTGAATGGTTCGTCGCTGGGCTGGTCGGCTTTCTCATCGGCGGACTTTGGTATGGCCCGCTGTTCGGCAAGGCTTGGCAGCGCGAATCCGGTGTGAGCGATGAGCAGATTGCCAGCAGCAATATGGCGCTGATCTTTGGCACCACATTTGTGCTGAACCTGATCGCCTCTGCGCTGCTCGGCCATATGTATGCCGCCTCGGGCCAGCCATCGGTGCGTGCGCATTTCCTGATCGCAAGCGGCATTGGCTGGGGCTTTGTCGGCACGTCGATCGGCGTGAATTATCTCTTCGCGCGCAAATCTCTGAAGCTGTTCTTCATCGATGCGGGCTATTGGACACTCGCTTACTCCGCGATGGGGGCCGTCTACGCCTTTCTGTAAGGCGGGCCTATTTGCCCGGAACCAGCAGCTTGAACTTCTGAATGCCGCATTCTCCGCCTGAGCGCGAATGGATCATGTCGCGCTCTTCGCAGACATTCCCGTCCTTGGATGGCTTGACATAGAAGCCGGAATAAAAGTCGATCGAGGGGCAGGCTCGCGACAGTTTGGCCCGCATCCGGGCGCCGCCGCGCAGCACGAGATCGATGCTGTCCGGGCTGGAAACCATCGCACCCGCCACATTGGTCATGCGGATGCAGCTCGGCCCCTTCTTCTCTTCCCAGCGCAGCCGCATTTGCTGGCGCGCAGAAGGCGGCTCCATGGCAACCGGGCGGATACGGACAACAGTGCGCTGTTCAATCTGGATCTGGGCAAAGAGCGGCGGACGAGACTCAGCGTCGTTCTCGGTCGCCAATGCCACCGATCCAACGCACAGTGCCGTCACAAGACCTGCAAGACGCAAAGCTACACCCATATCAAGCCTGCCATGCGGGCCGGGGTTTGAACGCAGGATTAACTTGGCACTCCATGCCCCCGGTTCTACCACGGTGCGATGACAAAATGCATAAGTCCAAACGCGATGGCCGCCTTTCGTGCCATTTTGGGGCAATCCGGCTGTGTGGAAGATCAAGAGCTGATCGCCCCTTGGCTGAAAGACTGGCGCGGCCTCTACGAAGGGCACGCCCCTGCCCTGCTCGCCCCCACCAGCACGCAGCAGGTTTCAGACGTGGTGAAAGTCGCCGCAGACCATGGCGTCGCGCTGGTGCCGCAGGGCGGCAATACGTCGATGGTGGGCGGAGCAACGCCACCTGCCGATGGCAGCGCGCTCATCCTCTCGCTGCGCCGCATGAACCACATCCGCAGCCTTGATCGGGCTGCCGGACTGGCCGTGTGTGAGGCGGGCGTGATCCTCCAGTCCTTGCATGACGCTGCACTTGTGCATGGCCTGCGCTTCCCACTTTCGCTCGCCGCCAAAGGCTCCGCGACCATGGGCGGCCTCGCCTCCACCAATGCAGGCGGCACACAGGTTTTGCGTTTTGGCACGATGCGCGGGCTGACCTTGGGCGTAGAGGCCGTTCTCCCTGATGGCAGCATCCATGACGGGCTCGCCCCGCTCAAGAAGGACACGCGCGGCTATGATCCCAATCAGTTGCTGATCGGGGCGGAAGGCACGCTGGGCGTCATCACCGCCGTCGCTGTGCGGCTGGTGCCCGCCCGTGCCGAGCGCGCCGTTGCTTGGGTCGGACTAGACAGCCCGCACCGCGCGCTCCGCCTGTTACGGCATATGGAGCGGCTGAGCGGTGACGCGATTGAGAGCTTCGAAATCATCCCCGATGGATCACTCGCCATGGTTCTCGCCCACCTGCCCAATGCGCGTGCGCCGCTTGCTGGCCAACATCGCTGGCATGTACTCATTGAAGCCGCAGCCGATGAGAATGCCCATGGCTTGCTCGAAGACTGGCTGACCAATGCGGCGGAGGCCGAATTGCTCGACGACGCCATCATCGCGACGAGCGAGGCGCAGGCAGAGGCTCTGTGGCTGCTGCGCGAATCAGTTTCATCTGCCGAACGCGCGCACGGACCCGCCATGCAGCACGACATATCGGTGCCTGTGGATGACATGCCGCGCTTCATGGAAGACGCCAGTCTGGCCATTGAAGCGGCCTTCCCCGGCGTCTCCGCCTCGGGTTTTGGCCATCTGGGCGATGGTAACATCCATTTCCACGTCCGCGCGCCCGCCGGTGTGGATGGTCCTTTGTGGCGGGCCAGCGAAGGCAAGGCCGCCAGCCGCATGGTCTATGATCTGGTGACCGCAGCAAATGGCTCCATTTCGGCAGAACATGGCATCGGGCAGATGAAGCGTGATGAGCTCGCTCGCCTCTCCTCCCCGGCCCGTCTCAGCCTGTTGCGCGCGATCAAGCAGGCGATGGACCCCAAGGGCTTGTTCAACCCCGGAAAACTGGTGCCCCTTGCCTTTGAAAGCGCCGCCGCATAGGGGGCGGCAACGCACTTGAGGAGTATATTATGGCCAGCACGCCGCCTAATGCCAATCTGCCGCTGTTTTTCAATGAACTTCAGCCGCTGTCTTCGGTCGATCATGCCGATTGGAAGCTGCGTCGTCAGGAACTGGCGCCGTTTCTGGTCAAGAACCATGCAGTTCCGATTACAATCGAAGAATTTTCGGTGGTGCAGCGTTACTATCCGATCATCTTCTCGGTCGGCGAAAACCCCGTGCCGCTGGCGCTGATGGGCCTCAACGAAGATGTGAACACCTTTGTGGATGATGAAGGCCGCTGGAACTCAGATGCCTATACGCCCGCATATATCCGCCGCTATCCGTTCCTGCTCGCCCGTCTGCGCGAAAATTCAGATGAGCTTTCGCTCTGCTTTGACCCGACATCCGATGCCATTGGCGCGGGCGAAGACGGCGAAGCGCTGTTCGTGGACGGCAAGCCGAGCGAAGCGACACAGGCCATTCTGCAATTCTGCGAACAGTTTGAACAGGCTGGCCAGCGCACCGGTGCGTTCATGGATGAACTGGTGAAATCCGGCCTGCTGATGGATGGCGAAGTGCAGATTCAGCCCGACGCGACTGAACAGCCCTTCGTCTATCGCGGGTTCCAGATGGTGAATGAAGAAAAGCTGGCCGACCTGCGCGGCGACGCGCTGCGCAAGATGAACAAGAACGGAATGCTTCCGCTCATCTATGCTCATCTTTTCTCGCTCAGCCTGATGCGCGACATTTTCGCCCGTCAGGTGCAGCAGGGCAAGACAGAACTGCCGCAAGCCGCATCGGCCTGAATCGGTGATGGAGGCGATTTTTTGATCGCCTCTTGAACTGGATTTCAAACGGTCCTATCTTTCCTTTTGAAGCGTTGGTGCGTTGCCCCCTTTCGTTCCAGCGTTTCAGCGCGTGCTTGCACGCGTTTCCTCCCTGAACCTTGGCCACTCCATGCGAAAGCATGGGGTGGCTTTTTTTTCGACCTGAGCGATTATTCGGCGGCAAGCGGCCAATCTGCTGACAGAAAGGCGCTGGCCCGGTCCACCAGTCGCGCAATCAGCTTCTGCGCCGTCGCCAGCCCCGCGCCGGGTTCCATGCAGGCCTTGTCCAGATACAGGCTGCGATCCACTTCGATCTGCACAGCGTGAACGCCATGCGCCGGGCGACCGTGCCGATCCAGCGTATAGCCACCCGGATAAGGGTGATTGCGCGAGACCGCGAGGCCGGTCGCGCGGATCTCATCTTCCAGCGCCAGAACAAGCCCCGTGGACACACTCTGCCCATAACGGTCGCCAATCACGATGCGAGGGACTGGACCCGGCTGTCGCCAATGCTGGACGGGCGGCATCGAATGGAGGTCGATCAGCACAGCCTGCCCGAACCGCGCCTGCATCTCCGCCAGCGTTGTCGCGATCTGGCCATGCCAGGGCCGGTGGACGGTTTCGATCCGCATCCGCACATCATCAGCATCCAGCGGCCCCTTCCAGAGCGAACCCAAGCCCCCAAGCCGCGTCGGGATCAGCCCCAGCCCGCCACGCACCTTGGCCGTCACGCGCATCGGCAAATCGCCCCTGCCCATCCCGATGGCCGCCGGATCGATTTCATCCTCCCCGCGATTGAGGTCGATCCACGCCCGCGCCATGCCCATCTTCATTACACAATGTTCAGAAGCCTCTACCGCGCGCGTCATCAAATCAGCATAGCGATCTTCAAGCGGCAGGAGGGCCGCCGCATCGACACGCGCCTGCGCCAGCAAGGCCTCAGGGTAAATCCGCCCGGCATGGGGCACCGTGACCAGAACCGGCGAACCGGCACGCGCGGCAGTGGTGCGGAAGGTCAGATTTTCCTCCATCGCCGTAGCGTTAGGGCGTGTCTGAAGTGGCTTCAACCGCCCATGCGCGACAAATTCGCCACAAATTTGCACGCTGAACCGAAAAATCTGCAAAAACGCACCGATTTCGGGGCCATAGAGATGGAAACGCTTTGACAGCGCCGCTGGCTCTGGCATTAGAAGCGTCCCGGGTGGCTTTGAGTCACTCGTCGTTTTTTTGAGAGGGGAGCCAATCCATGAACAAGCAAGATTTGATTGCGTCGGTCGCAGACGCTTCCGGCCTCACCAAGGCCGACGCGTCGAAGGCCGTCGAAGCCGTGTTTGAAAGCATCACCGGTGCCTTGAAAAAGGGTGACGAAGTCCGCCTCGTCGGCTTTGGCAGCTTCTCGGTGACCAAGCGCAAGGCCTCCACGGGCCGCAACCCGCGCACGGGTGCCCCGATGCAGATCAAGGCTTCGGCCCAGCCGAAGTTCAAGGCCGGCAAGGGCCTGAAGGACGCGGTCAACTGATCGTATCCGTCGCGCCTCTGGCGTGGCATAACTGACAAAAAGACGGCCAGCGCATTTTTCATGCGCTGGCCGTCTTGTTTTGCGGGAAGGCTTCGGTTAGGGGGCTGCTTCCCGAGCAAGCGTGGGCGCGTAGCTCAGCGGTAGAGCACACCCTTCACACGGGTGGGGTC